>CAMBDR010000745.1 GCA_945864765.1 Janthinobacterium lividum
ACGGGTTCTGGCAAGGTGGGCACGATATTACCACCACTACCGCCACCACTGCTACTGCTGCTACCACCGCCAGCAGCGCCACCGCCCGCAACGCCGGCGTCCCCGGCACCGCTGCCCGCATCCAAACACACTTTTTTGGGCTTTTTCAGGCTACCGCCTTCCACCGTCACAAAGCTCGGGCAAAAGCCATTGACGCAAGAAAAATCCTTGTTGCAAGAAGATTGATTGATTTGGCGTTTGCGCCCCAAATCCGTTTCCAACGGTTCCACGGAAAGGCAGTTGGAAGCCACGCCGCAATCGCCGCAGCCTTCGCACACGGCTTCATTAATCACCACCCGTTTGGCGGGGTCGGGGTACTCGCCCTTTTTGCGGCGACGGCGTTTTTCCGAGGCGCAGGTTTGATCGTAAATCATGGCTGAAACGCCCGGCATCTCGCGCATTGCGCGCTGCACTGCTTCCAGTTCACTGCGGTGGCGCACCGTAACGCCGGGTGCCCAGGCGTAATCGTCCGGGTATGTTTCTGGCTCGTCGGTGACCACAATAATCGGCGACACCCCTTCGGCGGCCAATTGGCGCGACAGGATAGCGGGGGTCAGCGGGCCATCCACCACCTGGCCACCGGTCATGGCGACCGCATCGTTATACAACAGTTTATAGGTGATATTCACCTTGGCCGACACCGCAGCGCGAATCGCCAAAATGCCGGAATGAAAATAAGTGCCATCGCCCAAATTAGCAAACACGTGTTTTTCATTGGTAAATGGCGCATGCCCGACCCAGGTAACGCCTTCGCCGCCCATATGACAGAAGGTTGCCGTTTCGCGATCCATCCACAGCACCATATAGTGGCAACCGATACCCGCCAGCGCGCGGCTACCTTGCGGCAGATTGGTGGAGGTATTGTGTGGGCAGCCGGAACAAAAATGCGGCACTCTATCCTGATTCGGGTTCGGTTTGGCGGAAATATTTTTCAGCAAAGCTTCTTTGGCTTCCAGGAAGGTAACCCGCTCGTGGATTTTTTGCTCGACCGGGTGGCCCTCAAAATAGCAGTGGATGCGGGTGGCAATGGCGCGCGCAATTTGCGCCGGGTTCAGTTCATAGGTAGCGGGCAAGAGCCAATCACCATGGCCTTTGCGGTGGGTGTTACTCCATTCGCCAGTATCGTCAAACTTGCCGACCACGCGGGGCCGTTCGTGGTCTTTCAGGTTATACAGTTGCTCTTTGAGCGCATATTCCAGAATCTGGCGCTTTTCTTCGATGACGATAATTTCATCCAAACCACGCGCAAAATCATCGACGCCATCGGCATCAAGCGGCCAGATCAGGCCCACTTTATACAGACGGATGCCAATTTCATGCGCCACCGCTTCATCGATACCCAAATCATCCAGCGCCTGGCGCGTATCCAGATACGATTTACCGGCGGTGATAATGCCGATGCGCGCATTCGGGCTATCCCAAATGATGCGGTTCAATTTGTTGGCACGGGCATACGCCAGTGCGGCATACCACTTGCCGCTGTTCATGCGCACTTCTTGCTCCAGCTTGTCGTCGGGCAAGCGGATGTTCAAACCACCGGCGGGCATTTCAAAGTCGCCAGGCAGGGTGATGGGCACGCGCTCAGGATCCAGCTCCACCACCGCGCCCGATTCCACAATATCGGTCACGCATTTCATCGACACCCATAAACCGGTGTAGCGACTCATGGCCCAGCCGTGCAAGCCGTAATCGAGATATTCCTGCACCGAGGACGGGTAGAGCATGGGAATGCCCATCGCCATCATCATGTGTTCGCTTTGATGCGCCACGGTGGATGATTTGGCGGCATGGTCATCCCCCGCCAGAACCAACACCCCGCCATATTTGGCCGAGCCTGCCATATTGCCGTGTTTCAGCACGTCGCCGCTGCGATCCACACCCGGCCCCTTGCCGTACCACATGGCGAACACGCCGTCGTATTTTGCACCGGGGAACAAGTCGGTCTGTTGCGTACCCCAGACAGCGGTGGCGGCCAGGTCTTCATTAATGCCGGGGTGAAAGGTAACCTGATGCGCTTCCAGGTGTTTTTTGGCCTTCTGGGCTGTCATATCCACCGCACCCAAGGGCGAGCCGCGATAACCGGTGATGTAGCCGGCGGTATTCAAGCCGGCTTTTACGTCGCGCTGGCGTTGCAACATCGGCAGGCGGATCAGGGCTTGCGTGCCCGTGATTAAGGCACGGCCCTTTTCCAGCGTGTATTTATCATCTAAAGAAACATCGCCCTGGGGCAATAGTTGCCCAGGGGTGAGCGGTGCATTCATGGAAATCTCCGGGATGGGTACGGTGTTCGGTATTAAGTTGGGCATCAGGTTCGGCCCAAGGTTTGCTTATTGTACCGTTTTGCTGGGGCTGTTTTGATGAGATTCAATTATGGCGCAAGGCCAACGCACTTTCTCGATTTATTACACCACAGTGCTTTTTTATGGCCTATGTTTCCACGACCTGTTCACGTAATTTCATGGTTCGGGCAAATTCTTAATCTACTTGATCACTACTCGCGTAGTTCGATCGGCCAAGCGCCAGCAAGTGCGGTTAATCATTTTGGTCACATAACTTTAAAAACTCACGGCGCAATTGTGCTGCCTCGTTTTTTTCAAGCATTCTATCAAAATGTTCTCGCGCATAGCTCAACAACTTCCCATCAATTAATTTAGGCAAACTGATTGATTCGGATGTCAATCCTTTTAAAATTTCGCCTTGCTGGCCAACTTTGATGTGCTCTAAAAACAGTTTGGCAACGACGGCAAAATCAGCGGAAGAAGAAGAAAGGCCCGTCGGCGATGTTTGTTGATCCGTTGTTAGCGCTGATGCTGCTACTGTCGCAGCATACAATTGTCGAAACTCGGCACGTAATTTTATCTTTTCGCCTTCGGTAAGTTGCCTTCTTAATCCCTTATAAGCAAATGACAAAAGCATGCCATCAACTTCGGACGGCAAAACCTTTTCACAATCCCCCCAAGCTGCCAGCGCCTTTGCCAAACCACTACCTTGCATCTTTTTCAATGCGCCGCTCGCTAATCCGACCAAAGGATCGGACTCGCCAGTATGCGTAGCAACCAAACTTTCACCAACCCTATCAATACAGTTTGGGCTCACTTTGGATGTTGCTATAGTTGAGGTTGCGAATTTTTCGATAACATCAATACCCCAAGTATTTTTACAA
>CAMBDR010000746.1 GCA_945864765.1 Janthinobacterium lividum
AACCGTATCACCTTGTACGGCGCGTAATTCAAACCGCCACCACCAACCCCAATAACCCACAGCCCCAACCAAGGACGCCACCATGGCCCTTCAACCGTATGCCACCTGGATGCTGGAACAAGAAGCGCGCGCGCTCTTGGCCCGGCTCAACCGGCTTAAACCGTTTGCCCTGTTGCAGCCCATGGTGCCCGCCGCCGCCTTGCAACCGGGGGCGCAAAGCGCGATTGAACAGCATTTGATGCAGGCGCAAGCCAAATTAAAGCAGCAAGTGGGGCAGTTTTTGGCCTGGTTGCAGGGGCGCGCCAGCGCGGCGGCAGATGAGGCAGAAGGGCAGCGTCGGTATACCTTTTTACGCTTGCGCTTTGATGCTTTATTGACCCAGTTTGACTTGTTCAGCGAAGTCATTACCCAGCGTGGCGAGAGTGAAAATGGGGTCTGGCTGGCCGGTTTGGATGTGGTTTGCGCTGAAACCGTGCGCCTGCCGGGCAATTTTTATCCGGCCCCGCCCATTGTTTGCTATCTTGATCGCGGCCCCGGCGGTGCTATCCGGCGCGCTGGCACCCGCTTGCCCGGTGGCGGCAGTAATCCGGTGGCGATTGTGCGCATTCCGCGCGAGCGCATGATTGGTTCCGGGGTAGCGTCCTCGCTGGTACATGAAGTGGGGCACCAGGCCGCCGCCTTGCTCGATCTGACGCAGTCACTCCGCCTGCAATTGCGTGGTCTGCAAACCGACGTACCAGGCAAAATTGACCCTTGGCACTGGTGGGAAAAATGGATCTCGGAAATCGTGGCCGACTTTTGGGCGGTGTCACGGGTCGGCATTGCTTCCACCCTGGGTTTAATCGGGGTGTTAAGCATGCCCAAGCCTCTGGTCATGCGGCTTTCTGGCGACGACCCACATCCGGTGCCGTGGTTAAGGGTCAAGCTCAGTTGCGCCATTGGGGATGCCTTGTATCCGCATCCGCAGTGGCAACGGCTGGCGCGCCTGTGGCAAGCGTATTACCCGCTGACCGGTTTGGCCAGCGAGCACTTGCAGATGCTGCAAACCATGGAGCGTTGCATTCCTGATTTCGTCCGGGTGCTGATTCAACACCGTCCGGCCGCTTTGCGCGGCCACAGTTTGCCCGAGCTATTTCAGGTCAATCAACGGCAACCGGAGCAACTGCTGGATTGGTATCGGCGCTGGCAAGCCCATCCTGCAACCATGTATGAGGCGGCACCCGCACTGGTGTTTGCGGTGTTTGGACAAGCACGGATAACCGGCATGCTCAGCCCGGAACAAGAAAGCGATGTGCTGGCCAAATTGCTGACCCACTGGGCGCTAAAAAACGCCAGCCGTACCAGCGCCGGCTGTGCCGACTATACCCGTCACAGCGCAACGCCGTTTTAAGCACAGGAGAAAGCCATGAGCAGTAGCGAAAACATCATCAAAGAAGGCAAGCGCAAGATTCAAGTCGTGGTTCGTGAAGTCTCCAGCGGCAACCCGGTGGTCAATGCACAAATCTGGTTATATGCCGCCAGTGCTGACCTGTGTGGCTATACCGAACCGGAATACTGGCAAGCGCAGCAAGTGCGCGCCATGGGCCGCACCAACAACGTGGGTGAATTGAGTTTCGACAAGCTGGCCCCAGGCCAATATGTGCTGGTGTATGCGCATTTGCCACCGATGAAGCCAGCCATTGTCAAATTAAGCGCCAAGAAAGATGAACGCGTTGAATTCAAGCCCGACTTTAATGTAAGCATCAACACCGAACTGTATGACGCCAAGGGCCGGGTTCAATCCGGTGTGCCACGCGTGGGACAAACTTTGCTGATGCACCCGGAATATCATTATTCCGCCAAGGTTGGCATCGCCAGCACCAATACTGACCTCTGCGAGGTGCAAAAAGGCCAGTTCCAAACCAGGCTGACCAAGGCTGGCACCATCAACTATGAATTTACACTGAGCCTGCCGCGCATTTTTTCACCCAATGCGGTTGGCAGCCATCAAACCGCACAAGCAGCACAAGCAGCACTACCGGAGTCTGTCAACGGCCAGCCTGAAGGCTTGGGACAGAATGCATTTTTTATTGTCAATAAGGAGGTAACAATTATGGCTTGTCCAGACGAATGTACACAAACCGTTGGCGTCAGACTGGGAAGAAGTGAATCCAGCGTCACCGACGACACCGCATTTTGGGCCAAGATAAAAAGTAGTACCGAGGCTCTTTCCTTTGATAGCTATCGCGGCTTCATTGATTTTTTGATCAGCGGCGAACAAGGCAGCGAAACTGATCCGAATAGCCGCGCCAACACCAAAGCCAAAGAGAAGAACCGCATCCTCAGCCCACTGCGCAATATCAACTTTACCAACGGCGACGCCTACCGCTTGCTTAAAGTCGCGACCGAAGCGTTTGTCATGGTCAACACCGGCGTGGCGGGCGACTACGCCTTGAGCGATGCGGAAAAGAAAAACATGCGCTTGCGCGACATTAGCGTCCCCGAAGAGAGTATCTCCGGCGGCTCGGCGTTTGAGCGCTATATTGATGATGCCAAAATGTTGCCGTATCTGTCCATCATCCAGCAAAAAATGCCGGAGGTGAAGCTGCTCAGTAACACCAAGGGCCAAAATGAATATGACTTGCTGCTGAATTACCAGATCGTCCAGGAAAAGCTGCGCTACCCCTGCATGTTGGAATTAATCTGGTCGTACTGGCATGAAGAAGGCATGCTGGTGCAAACCATGAATGCGATTACCCGGCGCTTTCAAAACGTGCGTTCGCCCCATGGCAATGACCCGCTGGCGAATCTGGAAATCGATCCTTTGCGTCCGCTCAACAACGTCATCTGGGGCTATACCCAGGATGAGCAAAACCGACTGACCGTGGTGCGGCGCAATTATGAGTACGACCACCATTACGGCTTGCGCCTGGAAGGCAAAGCGGTACAAAATTTCCGCCCGGTGGATACCCGCTCCAAGTTCCTCGAAGCCTTCCACCATCTGCTGCGCATGTGCTCGATGTTTTACAAGCAGGATGACGATACCACCGTGAAAGCGGATGCGTTCCCGGTCTTGAATGCCTTAAAAGAAGTGCATTTGATTCTGTCGCAAGGGGCACATAACCAGTATGGCGATCTACCTTCCAGCGCCCGGATTGAAATGTTGATGCAGCAATGGATGCTGGCGCGCCCCGAGTTCCGCGACTTTTTACCCACCCGCA
>CAMBDR010000747.1 GCA_945864765.1 Janthinobacterium lividum
ATCTCACCGACGCGCTTGATCTGCTACTCAAGCAAAATTTTCAAGAAGCCTATGGCAAAGCGGCCAAAGAGCTCACCCAATATTTGTCCAACCAGCTCAATCCGCTGGCTCCGGTTGTTGGCGCAACCGGCGAAAACAATAAAAACCGCTCCGCCATTGCCAGAAAATTTCGCATGCCCGGCTACCCGCGTGTGCTCATTTCAACCGATGTATTCCAGGAAGGCGAAGATTTGCACACCTTTTGCGATCAGGTGATTCACTACGGCATTTCGGCCAGCCCGATTGCGTTGGAGCAAAAAATAGGGCGGGTTGATCGTATCGCCTCGCTAGCGCACCGCGCATTGCAGGCCAATGCACACGCCCCCAAAGAGCATTTCATTCAAGTTAGCTTTCCCCACATCAAAGAAAGTTTGGAATTTTTTCAGGTACGGCAGGCGGCCGCCAACCTCAACCAGTTTCACCGCTCATTGCACAAAATTGGCAATGCGGAAACAGCGCGCTCGGAGGTTGATATCGCCAGTCATTTGCGTGACGCCAGCCAGATCGAACAGCAAATTAGGGAGCAATTATTCAGCCCGTTTGATGTGACAGAGGCAGATTTGAAAGGCGCAGATCGCATCGAGCAGATTGAAGCGACAAAGGAGGCGGTGGCGGCACGGCTGTCTCACGCCAGCGAGGCGGTGCAAGTATGCTTTAGTCGTGAGCTAAATTGTGCGGTGGCATTGAGCGAAACCCCCAACGGGCTGACATGGCACAGCGGCACTGAGGACGAGATTAAGCTAGGCTTGCATTGCGCGCACGGCTATGGCGAACTATTGTTTTCGGTAAGCCAAACACAAGAGTCACAATTTGAGCTGCGCACCCTAACAGACGGCGACTGCTTGGAAGAGCTGCAGAAATTACAATCGAATCCGCATGCGCGGCTGCAATTTGTCGGCGAGCCAAAGCAGCATATTGGCACGCTGGTGCGCAATGCCCAAGTGTATGCGGGCGGGCTGGACGTTCTTGCCGAAAGTGAAATTTTGGATACCTATCGGCGTGTATGTTCGCCAGACGGCCAAGCCGATATTTCGACAACCCTTGCCCGCGATCCTGCGCAGGAGCTCAAAGCAATGATTGCGGCATTGTGCGGCCAGCACGATATACATCATGGCTACCAGCTAAAGCGGGCAAGGGGCGGCTGGTTGAAATACACATTTGCGCGGGTAGAACGTGTGCAATATGTTCACTGGTGCCAAGCAGGCAACTATGTGTTGATTTCCTCACAGGTATTGGATGCAGTCCAAACCGGCAATTTAACGGCGAATTTATTGATCACCTCCACCTTGCGGCGCAATACGCAGTTCGAGCTGGTTGATTTTCATATCAACGATGCTAATGAGCTGGCGGTACGGGCCATGCATCCTTTACTTGATTTAGATCAGCCCGAGCTTGCCTTCATTGCACTCGCGGTGGCTACTGAAGCAAACCGGCTGCAATATATCCTGCTCAATGCGGTTAATGGTGGCGATGATGGTGATGGCGATGGCGCGGCGGACGATGCGGTGGATGATTGCGCGAAGGCAGAAGACAGCGCCAGCGGGGCATTAGCCCCTTGCACGCAACCGATAAGCGAGCGAGCAAGTTTGCTTGCGCTGGACAATGCCATGTGCGCGATTCGGCACAGGCTGCAAAATGGCCCGATGATGCAGCGCGATGTGATTCGCCAAATCGCCTACTCACTGAACTATCAGCGTGCCAGCCAGAATATTTCCGGCGTCTTGGCGCGCCATATGCGTGCAGCAGCACGCCGCCGCATTATTGAAACCATCAATGGCGAGGTGCGATTGTTCGCGCAGACAATTAACGAATATGACACGGCGTTTTTGCAAGATCAGTTTCTGGCCGCGATTTCGGCCTACTCTCAAGGCTATATCGCCCGTGATTATGCGATTCGTTTGTTTGCCAGATGGATGGGTTTTGCCCGCACCGGGCCGATCATTGACAGCACCGCCAGAACAATCATTGATGCTTTGCTTGACGAAGGCAGGCTGGAAGCGCAAGCGGCGAACATTCGCCGCACACGTTCTGCGAAAAGCATCTGAAAAACCATGATAAGGCTGGAACTGCCACATTTGGTCTTGTGTGACAGCATAAAAAACGCTTAAAATCAGCCCAGATGGCAAGGTTAAAATCGCATGATCGTTCAACTCATTATGTGAAGGTTGGCAAGCCATTGTCTTAAAACAAGCCATCAAAGGCGCGCAATTTCTGTAAACCCGCTTCAAAGGTCGCCTCTTCCACACTCAACACAAAGCGGCAATAACCGGGTATGCCCGTCCATACCTCATTATTAATCAGCAAGCCCACGCTATAATACAGCGCTTCATTGATATTACTGCCGGACAAACAATACGTCGTCGTGCCAACCAGCAGATTTTTACCGAGGTAGCGCTCCGGGCTGGCCACCAAAAACAAGCCGCCACTGGGTGCCAAAACGCGCCAACCCAATTCTTGCAATACCTGATTCAAACGCACATAACGCGCCTGCAACTGGCTTTGCTGGGTAGTCAAGTCGCCCAATAAACTGGCTTGCCGCGCAATCAGTAATTGATACAGTTTTTTGACGGTGTAGCGCAAGGTGCTGTGCGGTTGATCGATGGGCGAAGGGCTCAGCGCTTCCAGCAACAGCGGGTCTTGCGTCAGTGCATAGCCAAAGCGCAAACCGCCGGCAGAAAATTCTTTCGAAATCCCGCCAATGAGGGTGTACTTCAAGCCCGCCTGAATAAAACGGTCGAGTTGATAGGCCAGCACATCGTCAAATTCCAAACCGGAAAAAACCGTGTCGATAATCAAATGGGCCTGGCTTTGCGCCAGCACCGCAAACAAGGCATCGGCCTCGGCGACCGAATACAGCGCACCGGTCGGATTAACCAAGGGGAAATTCAAAAACAAAAACGCTTGCGGCACGCCTTGTATTGCGGCGCTAAGCGCAGCAGGGGTGACTTTAAAGGCCTGCTGATGAGCAGTTTTAATGAGCTGAATCGGCACATTGTAAAAGCGCGCAGCGGCATAAAAATAGCCATACGCGCCTTCAGGAAAGCACAGCGTGCCGCCCTGCGCCTTACAGGCTTTCACAATCGCCGCAAACAAGGGCGCGACCCCATTGCCAAAGAAAATGCGCCCGCTATCGCTAACCATGCCAAAGCGGCGCTG
>CAMBDR010000748.1 GCA_945864765.1 Janthinobacterium lividum
ACCCAGGTATAGAGCCACCACAGCGCACCCGCTTTACCCATCAGCGTCAGTACCACCCAAATCAAAGGCAAACCAATCGCCGCACCAAGCGCCATGCCCTTCACCATATCCACCAGCCACAACTTCAGCGTCATCTTATTGAAGCCAAAGCGTTGTTCCAATACAAATTGGCTGTAATAATCAAACGGTAAATCGAGCAGGCCGGAAATGAAGGCATAGCTCAACAACAAACCCATTTGCTGCATCATGCCGCCGCCAGTAATTGGTTGCAAGGTCAGCCAAATCCATTGCAAACCGCCCATCAAGGTGAATGCCAGCAAGATGGCGGTGTTAAATAACAGCCCGATGATGCCCAGTTTTACCTTGGCCACCGTGTAATCGGCCGCCTTTTGATGCGCCGCCAAAGGAATCGCACCGGCAAACTCCGGCGGTACCGCCGCACGATGTTTTAGCACGTGACGCATGTGCCGACTGCTGAGCCAAAAGCGCAAACAGAGCGTTACTGTTAGAAAAGAAATAAACAATACTGAAAATGCATATGAATTCATTCTGTGCCTGTGAGAAAATGTGAGCTTAATTAGGCTAAGGAAAGAACGAATTATGTCACAAGCTGACCCAGTAGCACGACCCAACGAGATGAATTTGGTGTGGGTAGATATGGAAATGACGGGTTTGGAGCCAGATTCTGACCGGATTATCGAAGTTGCGGTCCTGGTAACGGATATGCATCTCAATATTTTGGCCGAAGGCCCGATCTTCGCGATCCACCAACCGGATGCCATTTTGGACGGCATGGACGCCTGGAACAAGGGCACCCATGGCCGTTCCGGCTTAATCGAACGAGTCAAAGCCTCCACTGTTACCGAAGCGCAAGCCGAACAGGAGTTGATCGAATTCTTGAAACAATACGTGCCCAAGGGTAAGTCGCCCATGTGCGGCAACACCATCTGTCAGGATCGGCGTTTTATGGTGCGCACCATGCCCAAACTGGAAGCGTTTTTCCATTATCGCAATCTGGATGTGTCAACCTTAAAAGAATTATGCAAACGCTGGAAGCCAGAAATTGCCTCGGGCTTTAAAAAGCATCAAAAACATACGGCGATGGCCGATATTATCGAGTCGGTCGAAGAATTGCGTTACTATCGTGAACACTTTATAAAAATGTAAGTTCACAATGAAATCAAAATCAGCCCCTAAGTTAGCCACTAAGTCAACCCCAAAGCGCGGCCCCAAAGGCCGGGTGGTCGATGCCACGGCATTGGCCCAAGTCCAGGCTTTGTTGGGTGATGCTGTGCGTGACAAAGCCTTGCTGATCGAGTTTTTACACCGGATTCAAGACCATTACCGCCAAATTAGCGCCGCGCATATGGCGGCGTTGGCGAGCGAGCTAAAAGTCTCGCAGGCGCACGTGTATGAAGTGGCCAGTTTTTATCATCATTTTGATTTGGTGAAAGAGGGTGCTGGCCCGGCAGCGGATTTGACTGTGCGTGTTTGCAACGGTTTGTCGTGTTGCATGGCGGGTTCTGAGGTGTTGTTGGCGCATTTGCAAAATCAGTATGCGGCTGGCGGCGGGCGGGTGGTGCGTGTCATCAGCGCGCCCTGTATTGGGCGTTGCGACCAAGCCCCCGCCGTGTGCGTAGGGCAACACGCGTTTGGCCCTGCCAGTGTGGATAGGGTGGTGGAGAGCGTTGAAACAGGACAGAGCCATGCGCCTGAACTCTATTTTTTGCCGGATGCATTTCACGCCGACCGTTACAGCATATTGCAGCAATGTTTAAGCCGCCGCATCCATGTGGAGCAAGCGATTGCCTGCCTCCCAAGCGCGGGTTTGCGCGGCTTGGGCGGAGCGGGTTTTCCGACCGGGCGCAAATGGAATATCGTGCGCGCCATGGCTGGCCCGCACATGATGGCGGTGAATATCGATGAAGGTGAACCGGGCACCTTTAAAGACCGCTGGTATCTGGAAAATCAACCACAACAGTTTTTGGAAGGCATGTTGATTGCTGCCTGGGCGGTGGGCATCAGCGCCATCTATATTTATTTGCGTGATGAATACCACGCCATCCGCGCCATGTTACAGCGCGAACTATCTGCCTTGCCGCACAATTTGGCACCCTTGCTGACCCAATCCCACTGGGCTTTGCCCGAAATCCACTTGCGCCGTGGCGCGGGCGCGTATATTTGCGGCGAAGAATCGGCCATGATCGAATCGATCGAAGGCAAACGCGGTTTGCCGCGCTTGCGTCCACCGTATGTGGCCGAGGTCGGGGTGTTTGATTATCCAACCCTGGTGCAAAATATGGAAACGCTGTATTGGGTGCCCAAGCTATTGCGCGAAGGGGCGCGCAGTTTTAGCAAACATGGCTTGAATGGCCGGCAAGGCTTGCGCAGTTTTTCAGTCAGTGGGCGGGTGCAGTGGCCGGGCGTGTATCTTGCTTCCGCCGGCATCAGCGTGCGGCAATTGATTGATGAGTATTGTGGTGGCATGTCGGAGGGTCATACTTTGTACGCTTACCTGCCCGGTGGTGCTTCGGGTGGAATTTTGCCCGCCAGTTTGGCGCATCTGCCGCTCGATTTTGACACGCTGCAAGCCTACGGCTGCTTTATCGGTTCGGCGGCGATTGTGGTGTTGTCGCAGGCAGATAAAGCGCGCGATGCCGCTTTGAACGCGATGGAATTTTTTCAGCATGAAAGCTGCGGCCAATGCACACCATGCCGGGTGGGTACGGAAAAAGCGGTGCAATTGCTGGCTCAAGCGCAATGGAATCAACCCTTGTTACAAGAATTGAGCCAGGTCATGCAAGATGCGTCGATCTGCGGCCTGGGTCAGGCTGCGCCTAATCCGGTATTGTCGGTGATGAAATTTTTCCCGCATGAGGTGGTGTGATGAGTGCTGTGATGGATGCTGTAATGCGCGAAACCGCCGCAGGGGAAATTGAATTTTGTCTGGACGGGCAAACCGTGCGTGCGCACGAAGATGAAACCATACTCCAAGTCGCCAAGCGCAACGGCGTTGAGATTGCCCACTTGTGCTATAAAGAAGGCATGCGCCCGGACGGCAATTGCCGTGCCTGCGTGGTGGAAATCGCGGGCGAGCGCACGCTGGCCCCTTCTTGCTGTCGCGCGCCCAAGGCGGGCATGCAAGTGCAAAGCGCCAGCCCACGTGCGCGGGCGGCGCAAAAAATGGTAC
>CAMBDR010000749.1 GCA_945864765.1 Janthinobacterium lividum
GTGGCGTTTTACCCGCACGGATACCCGCCTGAAAACGCAAGAGATTATCGTTAATATATGATATGAACCCAACAACCCACACCGCTATGGGGTAGTTTATCTTGTCTGCCATGGCGCGTGGCGGGAAAATAGATCGGTCAAACCGGGATTGTCTTGCTCTGGTTGATCAAGCAAACCAAGCAGCGTTTGATAGACGCTGCCTGATACCAGGAACAGGCATTGGTCAAGCAAGGGCTGCTCGGCTACCTGACAAGTGCTATCGAGAATAGCGGGAGTAGTTGTCATCGTCATACCTGTGAATCAATTTAACCAAGGCATGTTAGCACAAATGATGTACAGCACCAATTATTTACGCCCCCCTGCTGCGGTAAAATTTACCCTTGGCCGATGACGCAGAAAAATTGCTGCAGCGCATTGTCGGAGACGCGCTTTGGCTTGCTGAAATTATCGCAACCAATTTAAAACAAATAAAAAAGCACGCTCGTGCAATTTTAAGGTATAGTATGCGCCTTACCCTTAACCCATGATGGAGAAGCCATGACCACCCCGAACGCATCCTTGACCAATATCCAATTCCGTTTGGCCGCCCGCCCGGTCGGCATGCCCAAAGACAGCGACTGGGCCAAAACCAGCGAAGCCGTGCGTGAATTGAATGAGGGCGAAATTCTGGTCAAAACCTTATATCTATCCCTCGATCCGGCCATGCGCGGCTGGATGAATGACGCAAAATCCTATATTCGTCCGGTGGCCATTAATGAAGTCATGCGCGCGGGCGGGATTGGCGTGGTAATCGCTTCCAAATCGGATAAATTCAAGGTGGGCGACCATGTTTCGGGCATGACCGGGGTGCAAAGTTATTGGATCGGTGCAGCGGATGACAAAAATAGCAGTTTTCATGTCGTCGATCCCAAACTGGCCCCCTTGCCAACTTACCTGAACGCCTTGGGCATGCCCGGCATGACCGCCTTTTTTGGCTTGCTGGAAGTCGGCTTACCCAAGGCGGGTGAAACAGTGGTGGTATCCGGCGCAGCGGGTGCGGTGGGCATGACGGTGGGCCAGGTGGCCAAGCACAAGGGCTGCCGCGTGGTCGGAATTGCCGGTGGGCCGGATAAATGCGAATTTGTGGTCAAGGAATTGGGCTTTGATGCCTGCATCGATTATAAAAACGGATCACTCAAAGATGGCTTGAAAGAGCATTGCCCCAAAGGCGTGGACGTGTATTTTGATAATGTCGGCGGTGATATTTTGGATACCGTGCTCACCCGCATCAATATGAAGGCGCGCATCGTCATTTGCGGTGCAATTTCGCAATATAACAACACTGAAGCAGTCAAAGGCCCGGCCAATTACCTGTCGCTCTTGGTCAACCGCGCCCGCATGGAAGGGATTGTGGTGTTTGACTATGCAAAACGCTACCATGAAGGCGTGAGCCAAATGGCGCAATGGATGCAGGAAGGCACGTTTAAAAGCCGTGAAGATATCGTCAGCGGCATTGAAACTTTCCCACAAACTTTGTTGATGCTGTTTGAAGGCAAAAATTTTGGCAAACTGGTGTTAAAAGTCGCCGACGAGTAATCCCCCTTTTTTTCAGGAGCAAGAAACCATGGCAACATCCATTTATGATTTTAAAGCCAATGGCCTGGATGGCAAACCGATTAATCTGGCGCAATACAAAGGCAAAGTGTTATTAATCGTCAATACGGCCAGCGAATGCGGCTTTACCCCGCAATACAAGGGTTTGGAAGCGGTGTACGAGCAATTTAAAGACCGGGGCGTGGTGGTGCTGGGTTTTCCGTGCAACCAGTTTGGTGGGCAAGAGCCGGGCGAGTCAGAAGAAATTGGCAGTTTTTGCGAGCGCAATTTTGGCGTGACCTTTCCGTTGTTTGAAAAGGTTGAGGTCAATGGCGATTCTGCCCACCCGCTGTTTGAACATTTGAAGGAAAAAGCGCCCGGCCTATTGGGTAGCCGTGCCATCAAATGGAATTTCACCAAGTTTTTGGTGCAAAAAGACGGCAGCGTGTTTGCCCGCTATGCACCCACCACCAAACCGGAAGAGATGATGGCGGATATTGAAAAATTGCTGGCGCAATAAGCTCGGACAATAAGTGGACTCAAGAAGTGGGCGCAATCGTGGTGTTGATGATCAGCACCATGATTGCGCTGGCTAAATCGGCTTAGCTTTTCTTTTTCTCCAGGCTAACGCGCCCGTCCAGCGCCTCATCGGGTTCACGATAGGTATTTTGCAGCAACCCCTCGGCCAAATCGGCATCGTATTTATCACGCATGGTTTTAGTCAGGGTAAAGGTGCTGGAAACCAAAAACAACCAGCTCGTCACCACAAACCAAATATAATCATCTTTTAAGGGCATGCGGCTCAAGGCCCAGCCCGTCAGGCAGGTGGCAATGATAAAAGCTGCCCAAACCTGACCGCGCCACATGGGCGTGTCCACCACCTTGTATTGATTGTCGCGAATCGCCTTGGCCAACACAAAGCTGGAAGACAAACAAAAGAAGAAACCCATCGCAAGCAACATTTTGCCCTCGGCCGGGCCAGGCAAATTCCAAATGCTATACACTGCCAGAAAAACAGCAATTGCAAACGATGCCCAGACCTGGAACACCCAGGTACTGGTATCACGTTTAACACGCATGGGTTCGCTCATTTCTACACCTTCAAGTTGTTTAGGTGTGACTAGGCTACCACACTTCTGAAACCGTTGACAACAGGATAGTGCGTATAAAAAAATGACCCGGAAAGTATTATTTTCCGGGTCATTCTAACGATACTGTGCGCCTTCAAACCCGGCGCGTATCAAATTCTATTATTGTGCGCGGCTGCGATATTCGCCAGTGCGGGTATCGATTTCAATCTTGTCGCCCTGTTCCACAAACAGCGGTACGGGTACGTCAAAGCCGGTGGCAATTTTGGCAGGCTTCAAGACCTTGCCGGAGGTATCGCCCTTGACCGCTGGTTCGGTATAGGTTACTTCGCGCACCACGGTGGTGGGCAATTCAACCGAGATGGCTGTGCCTTCATAAAATACGGCTTCGCAAGCCATGCCGTCTTCGAGGAAATTGAGTGCATCGCCCATGTTTTCGGCTTCGACATCGTATTGATTGTAGTCGGCGTCCATGAAAACATACAATGGATCAGCAAAGTAGGAATAGGTGACATCTTTCTTGTCC
>CAMBDR010000750.1 GCA_945864765.1 Janthinobacterium lividum
TAATTGCGCGCCCTTGCCCGCTACTGCATCGGTCACGTTCGGGTCAAGTTTAAAATACTTGGCCACGCCCAGCGCCGCCAACTTGGCCGCCACATTGGTCGCGCCCGCCTTACCCATGCGCTCGCGCCCATGTTCACGCAGCGCGTGTGCAATTTCGTGCCCCATCACAATCGCCACTTCATCATCGGTGAGTTTCAGGCGATCCAAAATGGCGCTATAAAATGCAATTTTTCCGCCTGGCATACAAAACGCATTCACCTGATTCGATTTTAAGAGCGTGACTTCCCATTGCCATTGCGGCGCACGTGGGTTCCAACGTAGCGCAAAAGGGATGATTTTTTGGGCGATGGCTTGTAGCCGTTGCAATTGTGGGTCATTAGGGCCAGCCAGCGCACCTTGCTGATTAGCTTGCTGTTTCAAGCCGCGATATTGCAATGAAGCTTGCTCTTCCACCTGTTGTGCCGGCACCAAATTGCGAAAGCCCGACATTTTATCGACCTTGACACCATCTTGTGCTGACGCACCGGGATTGCTTTGTGCCTGAGCGCTTATTGGCAGGTAACATGCGAGACACAGGCTGGCATAACCGAGTATAGTTAATGATTTCATAATTTTTCCTCGCTCTTAATCAAGATCTGCTTGATCCATGGCAGTAATATATAGGCTGGAAAGGCTAAAATAAAGGTCAAGGTAAAATACATGACATAACCCATTTCCTGCGCACCAATGCCACCGGCCCACCCCGCAACCGAACGCGAAAAGGCGAAGATGGATGACAAAATGGCATATTCCGTGGTGGCCCGGTTTTTATCCACAATCGCCATCAAAAACGCCAAAAAGGCTGCTGTCCCCAAGCCCCCGGTAAATGATTCTATCGCGCTGGCCGAATACATCAACAACTGGTGATTCGATGCGATCATGCCCCCTTGGGCAGCAAGGGGCACATACATGGCGGCAAGCACATAGCCCAAATTAGAAATCGCCTGCGCCAACCCCAACACCCATAACCCTTTGAAAATGCCCGCCCGATCGGTATACCACCCCCCGAGTAGCCCACCAGCAATCGATAGCCCCATCCCGATATTGACCGATACCAAGCCAATTTGGGTATTCGAAAAACCGCTATCGACCCAAAATGGCTTGATCATAAATCCAATCGACGAGTCGGCCAATTTAAATATCAAAATAAACGCAATTAAAATCACGGCATGCGGTTTATTGAGCAAAGCGATGACGGCACCAAATACCGGGCCATCACTCGCCGCCTTTGCCTGCTTGCTGGTCTGTTGGCGCATGCCTTGGCGAAACAAGAACACAGACAACATCAGCAACATGAGCGCTACCCCACCTTTATACCACCAACTGGTTTTGAAGGGCGCAGCCCAGTTCAAATTCAGCGCAGGGACAATTGGCCACAACAAGGCTCCCACAAAGCACAACAAACCCAATACCAGCCAAGGTTGTTGCCACAAGGCCGCCATTTCTTGTTTAAACAAATGACTCCCGCGTGCCACCTGGCGCGGCGGCTCAGTGGGTGCCAGCAACATACTGATGGCCAACAATAGAAACAGCAAACCACACAGCAAATAGGTGGCCCCCCAACCTATCACATCCGAACTCCACAACAACACACCCGCCGCCAACATACCCACCCGATAAAAACCGATACGCACACCATTGGCCAAGCCCATTTCCTGCTTGTTTAATTGTTCGATGGTATAGCCGTCAATCGTAATATCATTGGTCGCCGATAAAGCAGTAAAGCTGGCAATGGCAACCCAAACCCACGGCCCAAATCCTGATTGGGCCGCAAAATAGAGCATGACCAAGCCCATACCAACATCCACACCAGCCATCCAGTAGCGATAACGACGGGTGTAATCAATAACCGGTGCCCACAAGAATTTCAGGGTCCAACTCAGCCCCAGCAAGCTTAACAGGCCGATTTTACCCAGTTCCACACCTTGTTGCCGGAAATACACCGGAAATAAGTCATAAAACAAACCCAGCGGAAAACCTTCGGAAAAATAGAGCAAGCTAATCCAAAACAATTTGGAGCGCAATAAGCTTGGCTTGTTATCTGACGTGTGCATGCTATCAACATCCTTCATTGCTTACACAATCGAAACAAGGCCAAGCTACCGCGCCAATTCGGTAGCCATTGCACTGGTTGGCCTTCATGCAAGGCAATGCAATTTTTCACCTGCAAGCCAACCCGATTGGCCAAATCACCAAAATCAGCAATCGTGGTGCAACGCAAATTGGGCGTGTCATACCATTGATACGGCAATTCTTTGGAAACCGGCATATGCCCACGCAATAAAGCCAGCCGATGCTGCCAATAAGCGAAATTCGGGAACGATACGATGGCGTCGCCGCCCACGCGGGCAATATCACGCAAAACGCCTTCGACATTTTCCATCATTTGCAAGGCGGACAGACACAAGACAATATCGAAGGTATGGTCGCCAAAAATGGCCAGGCCGTGCTCGATATCTTGCTGAATCACATTCACGCCGCGTTGGGTACTTTGCAAAACCTGATCATCGGCAATTTCCACGCCGTAACCGGTGCAGGCTTTGTCGGTACACAAATAATTGAGCATCACACCATCACCGCAGCCCATATCCAATACATGGGAGCCGCGCGGCACCCAATCGGCAATAAAGGCCAAATCCGGGCGTAACTGACTTAATTCCTGAAAATTCATGCGGCCTCCTGCGTTGCTTGCATGTGCTGCGCTGGTTGCGGCGACTGTTGCACTGCTTGCGACGACTGCGGCTGCAATGGCTGTTGCAACTGCTGCCAGATGCGCTGGTAATAGGCGCGCACCACATTCATGTAGCGCGCATCGTCGAGCAAAAAGGCATCATGCCCGTGTGGTGCATCGATTTCGGCATAGGTCACCAAACGCCGATTCTGGATCAGGGCGCGTACCATTTCACGGGTGCGCTCGGGTGCGAAACGCCAATCGGTACTGAACGAGACCAGCAAAAATTGGGCCGCTGTATGCGCCAGTGCTTTCGCCAAATCGCCATCATGGGCACGCGCCGGGTCGAAATAATCGAGCGCCTTGGTGATCAACAAATAGGTAGTGGCGTCAAAATATTCGGAAAATTTATCGCCCTGATAACGCAAATACGATTCAATTTCAAAATCCACGCCAAAATCGAAGCGGT
>CAMBDR010000751.1 GCA_945864765.1 Janthinobacterium lividum
CCCCATTGCGCGCAATGCCTTCGTTTTCATACTTGCGCCCAACCATGAAGCCGGTAATATTTTGCAAAAACACCAGCGGAATTTTGCGCTGGCAGCACAGTTCAATAAAGTGCGTGCCCTTCAACGCCGATTCCGAAAACAAAATGCCATTGTTGGCGATAATGCCGACCGGCATGCCGAAAATATGCGCGAAGCCGCAAATGAGGGTGGTGCCGTAGCGCGCTTTAAATTCGTCAAAATCGCTGCCATCGACAATGCGCGCAATCACTTCGCGCACATCAAACGGTTTGCGCGTATCGACCGGGATGATGCCGTACAAATCGGAGGTCGGGTATTTTGGTTCCACCACCTCGCGCAATACCATTTGCTGCGGTTTTTGGCGGTTTAAATTACTCACGATGGTGCGCGCCAGCGACAGCGCATGGGTATCGTTTTGCGCCAGATGATCGACCACGCCCGAGAGGCGGGTATGCACATCGCCACCACCCAAATCTTCGGCGGACACCACTTCGCCAGTGGCCGCTTTCACCAGCGGTGGGCCGCCCAAAAAGATGGTGCCCTGATTTTTAACGATGATGGATTCATCGCTCATGGCCGGCATATACGCGCCGCCGGCGGTACACGAACCCATCACCACCGCAATTTGCGGAATGCCCTTGGCCGAGAGATTGGCTTGATTGTAGAAGATGCGGCCAAAGTGATCGCGATCCGGGAATACATCGTCTTGATTGGGCAAATTGGCCCCGCCCGAATCGACCAGATAAATACAGGGCAGATTGTTTTGATCGGCGATTTCTTGCGCACGCAAATGTTTTTTCACCGTCATTGGGTAATAGGTGCCGCCCTTGACGGTGGCGTCGTTACAGACGATCACGCATTCTTGCCCGCTCACGCGCCCGATGCCGGTGATAATGCCGGCGGCGGGGGCCGCATCCACGCCCTTGTCCTGATACATGCCGAACGCAGCCATTTGCGACAATTCCAAAAACGGGGTGCCGGGGTCGAGTAACATTTGCACCCGATCACGCGGTAACAGTTTGCCGCGTGCCACATGTTTGGCACTGGCTGCCGCGCCACCACCGGCGGCAATTTGCGTCACTTTTTGCAGCAAATCATCGACCAGCTTTTGCATGGCTGCCGCATTGTTTTGGAAATCCGCATCGCGCGAATTGAGTTTGCTTTCGATCTGGGCCATACTGCCATCCTTTTTATTCGTATTTTGCTTCGTATTTTGGTTTGAATTTTATTTTGGAACCTGGTTTAATTTGCCGCTGTCGCTTTCGGGTCTGGATGCTCCCCATCCAGATAATACCAACGCCCCTGTTCCCGCACAAAGCGGCTCACTTCATGCAGGCGGTGCGCCCTGCCTTGTAATTTATAGCGTGCCACAAATTCCACCACGCCCTGTTCGCCCTCGCTGCTGGTGCGCTTGACTTGCAAACCCAGCCACTGCGTGCCATCACGGCTCAGGGCAATCGGCGGGCGCGTGCTGGTATGCCAGGTCGCCAGCAGATACGCTTCGTGGGCGCGCACGAAGGCGCTGTAACGCGAGCGCATCAGGGCCTCAGGCGTGGGGGCGGGCGTGGCCAAGTCGTTGCCGAGATAGCGCCCGCAACATAATTCAAACAGCGCGCCCACACCAACATCCGGCGCGCCGCCGCAAGGGCAGGCCGCCATGCTGGCCGAAGTGGACGAGGTTGATGGGGCGCGCGCTTTCTTCATTCAAATCTTTCCATCTTTCAACAAGGCTTCGATTTGGTAAAAATGGTCAAAGCCCCAAAACGCTTCGCCATCGACCACAATATAGGGCGCACCAAACAGGCCGCGCTGCATTCCCTGTTCAATTTCCAGCTTTAAACGCTCTTTCATTTCCGGGCTTTGTATCGCTTGCGCCACGGCGGCACCATCAAAACCGAGTGCATTGGCCACCGCCACCACGGTTTCAAGCTCGCCAATATTGGAGCCAGTGACAAAATAAGCGTGATAAATGGCTTTCGAAAAGCGCGCGGCGGTATCTCCGCCATGTTGGTCTTGCAAGAAATAACAAGCGCGCGCGGCAAGTTGCGTGCCGATGGGGAAGGGTTGCGGGAAAGTAAAAGGAATACCATGAAAACGAGCGGTACGAGCTAAATCATGCAAAACATAGTCGCCTTTGATAGGCATAGCCACCAAGGGTACGGCACCCGTGGTTTTGAAAACAGCACCCAATAGAATCGGATACCAGTGTACCGTGCGGCCATAGCGCGCCGCCAGTTCTTCAATTTTCATGGCGGCCAAGTAACTATAAGGTGAAACAAAGTCAAAATAAAAATCCATGCGCCCACTCCCTGAATTGATCCCAATTTGAACTTGCTATTGTAAGCCTTTAAGCCGTGGTGTGGGCGAGCTTGTTGTAGCAACGATATGACGTTAACGTAAACGTCAACTTGGTGCGGATTTTACCTGAATCTGTGGAAAAGTGCGGTTAAGATAGCGAATCCATTCCCACATCTGATTGGGCAAGATCTGCTTATACCGGGAAAACAATGACGCCTTGGCCGCCGTGCGCCCAGCAACGGCTGCGGGTCGATCCCTTCGACGGCGCTCTGTTCGTCTTTGGAAACCGTCGGCGCACGGCGGTTAAGGTGCGGGTCTATGACAGTAACGGTTTTTGGATGTGCCAGAAACGGTGCTCCAGCGCAAAATGGATCGAATCACTCCTTTGCTGAAAGAGAAGTGCAGGATCGAGGACTGGGCATCGCTTCAATGCCCCCTCCTACTTATTCTGCCAAAACTTCCTGTTGTGGACTACTCGCCAAACTGATATGCTCGAAACGCCAGCGCTTAAGGTGTTTAAATTGGTGATATGTCAGCGCCTCCTCAGAAAGGACAAAACAATTTTCGAGTTCGATGTACTGCCATTGTTTCGTGGCTGAAAATAATGTGTTTTTGAAAATCGTCGTAATTTCTTCTCCTGCTTGCAATGCAGCTTTTTCCTTCACTTGATAATGTTGATCTGTTGCGGCAACCAAAAGATCAGATGGGTATAGCAAAAATATACGCAGCAGATAAATATCATCTGGCCCGTTGCGTTTGATTTCCTGCCCTTCGTCCACGTCGAAAAAAATCCCGGTAAGATGTTCACCATATCTCTTGATGATTTTAGAAATTTTTTCAGCCAAATTTTTTGCCGTTA
>CAMBDR010000752.1 GCA_945864765.1 Janthinobacterium lividum
AATACAATTTGGGGCCAAGCCCTTGTTTGAAAACATTTCAGTCAAATTTGGCGAAGGCAATCGCTACGGTTTGATTGGTGCCAATGGCTGCGGCAAATCCACCTTCATGAAGATTTTGGGGGGCGACCTGGAGCCTTCCGCAGGCGTCGTTATGCTGGAAAACAACGAACGCCTGGGTAAATTGCGTCAGGATCAATTCGCCTTTGAAGAAATGCGGGTGCTCGATGTGGTGATGATGGGGCATGTTGAAATGTGGGCCGCCATGACCGAGCGTGATGCAATTTATGCCAACCTGGAAGCGACCGACGATGATTATATGCGCGCCGCCGACCTGGAAAGCAAATTTGCCGAATACGATGGCTATACCGCCGAATCGCGCGCGGGCGAATTATTACTCGGTGCCGGCGTGGAAATCAGCCAGCATCAAGGCCCGATGAGTAGTGTTGCACCCGGTTGGAAATTGCGCGTCTTGTTGGCACAAGCCCTGTTTTCCAATCCCGACATTCTCTTGCTCGACGAACCAACCAATAATCTGGACATTAACACCATCCGCTGGTTGGAAGACGTGTTGAACGAGCGCAATTCCACCATGATCATCATTTCGCATGATCGTCACTTTTTGAATCAAGTCTGTACCCATATGGCAGATATGGATTACGGCACCTTAAAAGTCTACCCCGGCAATTATGATGACTACATGCTGGCTTCAACCCAGGCGCGCAATCAGCAATTAATCAATAATGCCAAGGCCAAAGACAAAGTCGCCGAATTGCAAGATTTTGTGCGCCGTTTCTCGGCCAATAAATCCAAAGCACGGCAAGCCACCTCGCGCGCCAAGCAAATTGAAAAAATCAAGGTGGAAGACCTCAAACCTTCATCCCGCGCCAACCCCTATATTCGGTTTGAGGGCGAGAAAAAGCTGCACCGTCTGGCGGTGGAAGCGGAAGGTTTGTCCAAGAGCTATGATCGGGCCATCTTTAAAAACTTCAACATCATGGTGGAAGCGGGTGAAAAAATTGCCATCATCGGTGCCAATGGTGTCGGTAAAACCACCTTGTTGCGCTGCCTGGGCGGGGAATTATGCAACTTGCAAGCCGATCATGGTCGCGTCAAATGGGCGGAAAACGCCAATGTTGGCTATATGTCGCAAGACCCGACCGAAGACTTTGCCAAAGACATTATCCTCACCGACTGGATGGGGCAGTGGACCCGTGAAGGTGATGACGATCAACTGGTGCGCTCCATGCTGGGGCGTTTGCTGTTTGGCGGCGATGAAGTCAAAAAGAGCGTCAAAGTGCTTTCCGGTGGTGAAAAAGGCCGCATGATGTTTGGTAAGTTGATGCTGGGCCGCCACAATGTGTTGCTGATGGATGAGCCGACCAATCACATGGATATGGAGTCGATTGAATCGCTCAATATTGCGCTGGAAAAATATCCGGGCACCTTGATTTTCGTTTCGCATGACCGCGAATTCGTTTCATCACTGGCCACGCGGGTGCTGGAAGTCAAGGAAAACGGCATCATTGACTTCCAGGGTGATTATGAAAGCTATTTGGCCAGCCAGGGGATTGAATAATCCCTGGCGGTTTGATTTGGCTGCGCTATCTATCTGATCGATTGCTCGGCGTCAGCCAGCAATTGATCAAGTTGTTCGCGCAAAGAAATCATCATTTCATTGCCTTTGGCCTTCAATACCGCCGCCAAATAGGTTTCACGTAGCGCCTTAAATTCTTCCAGGGTATGCGCTTGTTCGGCTTTTAACTGCAGGGTGAAGCCGCGTAAGCCAACCACACTGCGGATGGTTTGAGTAAAAAACTTTTGCAATGCAATCGATTGTGCGGCTGCAATTAAACCAGTGCCCGTACTTGATGCGCTGGAAGTTATACCCGAAGTTGCGTTGGAAGAATCATTATTCGCCACTTCCACGGTCGGAATAATTGGCACAACAGGTTCCTGGTCGGTGCCAGTTAACCCTTGTTCCTCGGTCTCAGGTAAAATAGCCACGCTTTCAATAAATTCGCCGTCCACCAAATCGGCCAGACTTTGCATGTCGAGCCCCAGGCCCGCCACTTTTTGCAATAAATCCTGGGTGGTTTTTTTGCCGTCGATTAGCACCAGTAAGCTACGCAGGCGGGAGGCAAGCCGATACTTGCGCGTGATGATTTCTTCACGCCCTTTGTCAGTTTTGTCGAAAATAAAATTATCCATGTCCCTATGAACTTTGAAGTGTCAGTTAAATGTCAACACAATGCACCCTTTGTGCGCCAAATGCGATATTGTACGTGGTAATTTACCGTTTTCCCCATTTTTTATGATGCCCACCTTGGAAAAGTGTTTCGTTTTGTTTGTTAATTTCTATTGAGTAAACCTTTATGCTGAATCAATCGATTAAAACCATCGAGTATGAACATCCTCAGATGATTGCAGGCCAAACCTGTAGCCAGCAGGCATGGGCAAGAGTCCCTGTCACCCCGACCCAGGCAGAAAAAGATAGCTTGAAGCAACGCATTAAGCGGTTGTTAAAAGAGAAGAATGCGGTGCTGGTGGCACATTATTATGTCGATGCTGATTTGCAAGATTTGGCTGAAGAAACGGGCGGCTGTGTTTCCGATTCGCTCGAAATGGCGCGTTTTGGTCGTGACCACCCGGCCCAAACCTTGGTGGTGGCCGGCGTGCGTTTCATGGGTGAAACCGCGAAAATACTCAGCCCGGAAAAGCGCATTTTGATGCCGGATTTGGATGCCACCTGCTCGCTCGACCTGGGTTGCCCCTCCGAGCCATTTAATGCCTTTTGTGACGCCCATCCGGATCGGGTGGTGGTGGTATACGCCAACACCAGCGCAGCGGTAAAAGCACGCGCTGACTGGATGGTGACTTCTTCAATTGGCCTGCAAATCGTTGCCCACTTGCATGCGCAAGGCAAAAAAATTCTGTGGGCACCGGACAAGCATCTGGGTGGCTATATTCAAAAGCAAACCGGGGCCGACATGCTGTTGTGGCAAGGCTCCTGCCTCGTGCATGACGAATTCAAAGGTATTGAACTCGAATTATTAAAGCGTGAGCACCCGCAGGCCAAAATTTTGGTGCATCCCGAATCGCCTGCCAATGTGGTGGCCTTGGCGGATGTGGTAGGTTCCACCACGCAACTGATCAAAGCTACACAAAACCCGGCGG
>CAMBDR010000753.1 GCA_945864765.1 Janthinobacterium lividum
ACCGATGCCGAAAAAGCGCAAATTACCGATTTGGTCAAAGATGCCATGGGCTTTAACAAAGAACGCGGTGATACCTTGAGCGTAATTAACACCCCGTTTGATGGGGTCGATAAACCGGAACCCGTACCGGTGCCGATTCCATGGTGGAAAGACAAGGAAAATATTGAGCAAGCCAAAGAATTAGGGCGTATCCTGATCACGGGTATTATTATGGCTTATCTCTTCTTCAAGGTATTATTACCCTTGCTGCGCCCGGTATTCAAGAAACTGGAAGAATTAACCACGCCGCCTGAACCGGAAGAAGAGGAAGAAGAAGAACCCGAATTAACGCCCGAGGAAGTCGAGCAAACCTCGGCCTTGACGGAAATGGAAGCAAAACTGCACCAAGGGTATCGTGAGAACTTGCAAATGGCGAAAAACATGGCCAAAGAAGATCCGCGAATTGTTGCCAATGTCGTAAAAGCGTGGGTGGGTACAAATGAATGAGTCTGGAATCCAAAAAGCGGCCATCCTGATGCTGGCCATCGGCGAATTTGAAGCGGCCGAAGTAATGCGCTTTCTCGGCCCGCGCGAAGTGCTGAAACTGGGTGCTGAAATGGCAAAAATGAAGGGCATCGCGCATGAGCAAGTGGTAGATGTGTTAGATAGCTTCATCGCGCAAACCGAGCTTAATTCCACGGTGGGCCTCGATTCGGATGAATATATTCGTCAGGTGCTGACAAAAGCCCTGGGGGACGATAAGGCCTCGGTTCTGTTATCGCGTATTTTGGGCGGCAAAGATGCCAGCGGTATCGAAAGCTTGAAGTGGATGGATTCGTCATCGGTGGCGGAATTGATCAAAAACGAGCATCCGCAAATTATTGCCACTATTTTGGTGCATCTGGAGCGCGATCAAGCCTGTGAGATTTTGGGCAACTTTACCGACCGTTTGCGTAACGATGCGGTCTTGCGTATCGCCACCCTGGATGGCGTACAGCCAGCGGCCTTGCGTGAACTCAACGACGTACTGACCAAACTGCTCTCGGGCAATGAAAACATTAAAAAGTCTTCGCTTGGCGGTGTACGCGCAGCGGCGGAGATTCTCAACTTCATGAGCGGTGAAAACGAGCAGTCGGTGATGGATAACATCAAAAACTACGACAACGACATGGCGCAAAAAATCATGGATGAAATGTTCGTGTTCGATAATATTATCGACATCGACGACCGTGGTATCCAGTTGTTACTGCGCGAAGTCCAGTCCGAAATGCTGATTATTGCGCTCAAAGGCGCATCGGCCGATTTGCGCGACAAGATCTTTAAAAATATGAGTCAACGCGCCAGCGAAATGATGCGCGAAGATTTGGAATCGAAAGGGCCGGTTCGACTCTCCGAAGTCGAATCGCAACAAAAACAAATTCTGCAAATCGTGCGCCGTTTGGCTGACGAGGGGCAGATAGTCCTGGGAGGCAAAGGCGATGACTCGTTCGTTTGATACATTAGTCCCCAAAGAGCAGCTTTCCGCCTATCAGCGCTGGGAAATGACCTCGTTCGGCGACGAGCGGCCAAGTGCCGTGGCCGGGCGCAAACCCGTTATTCCCATGCCCACGGCCGAAGAAGTAGCGCGCATCAAGGTCGAAGCCAAATATAAAGGCTTTAACGAAGGCAAACAAAATGGCTACCAACAAGGCTATGACGAAGGCTTTGCCCAAGGCCAAGCCCAGGCCTTGGCAGAAGGCCAGGCCCAGGCCGCACAAGAATTGGTGGCGCTCAGGCAATTGGCCGCCTCGTTTGCCGGTGCCGTTACCGCCGCCGATGAAACCATTGCCCACGATTTACTCAACCTGGCGCTCGATTTAAGTAAAGCCATGTTAAAAACCGCACTCAATGTCAAGCCTGAACTGATCATCGCCGTGATCCGTGACGCCATCGACCATTTACCCAATTTACAACAGCCTGCGCAACTACACCTTCATCCCGATGATTTATTACTGGTGCAAGAGCACATGGGCGAAGAACTGGGTAAAGCCGGTTGGCGCTTAATGGAAGACGCCAAACTGGAACGTGGCGCTTGTAAAATCGATACCGCCAGCAACCATCTGGACGCCAGCCTGGCCTCGCGCTGGCAACGTCTGGCCAGTACCCTGGGCAAAGATGTTGCTTGGTTGCCATGAGGCTACCCGATGAGATTAGCCAGAAGGTTACCCAATGAGTGATCCCCATAGCAGCGTCTGGCAAGGTTATTTACATCAATGCCAGGATGCCGTGCAACAACGCGAAAGCCTGCAAGTGAATGGCCGCGTCACCCGGGTGGCGGGCTTGGTAATGGAAGCGGTCGGCTTGAAGTTGCCCATTGGTGCCGCCTGTACCATTCCCCTGCCCAATGGCTCTTTGGTGCATGCCGAAGTGGTCGGTTTTGACAATGAGCGTCTGTTTTTGATGCCGCAAACTGAAATCGAAGGCATTATTCCTGGCACCCTGGTATTCCCGGTCGAAACCAATCAAGCCTTAAGCGCGCCGGGTCAACCGTTGACGCCGCGCCGCCGCCCCAGTGATTTGGCGCGCCACCTGCCGGTTGGCCCGGAATTACTTGGTCGCGTGGTTGATGCGGCCGGTCGCCCGCTGGATCAATTAGGCCCGCTGCACAGTCATCATAGCGCCTCGATTCATACCCGCCCGGCCAACCCGCTGGGGCGCGCGCCGATTGAGGACACCCTCGACGTGGGCGTGCGTGCCATCAACTGCCTGCTCACGGTAGGGCGCGGCCAACGCATGGGCTTGTTTGCTGGCTCGGGCGTGGGTAAGAGTGTGTTACTGGGCATGATGGCCCGCTATACCACCGCCGATGTGATTGTGGTCGGTTTGATCGGTGAACGCGGCCGCGAAGTGAAAGAATTTATTGAACAAATTTTAGGGCCGGAAGGCTTGGCGCGCTCAGCCGTGGTAGCTGCACCGGCCGATAACCCGCCTCTGATGCGCTTGCAAGGGGCCGCGTATGCCACCGCGATTGCTGAATTTTTCCGCGACCAGGGCAAAAGCGTGTTGCTGATCATGGATTCACTGACCCGTTATGCGATGGCCCAGCGTGAAATTGCGCTGGCCATTGGCGAGCCGCCCGCCACCAAGGGCTACCCGCCGTCGGTATTTGCCAAATTACCGGTGTTGGTCGAGCGTGCTGGCAATGCCGACCGTGGT
>CAMBDR010000754.1 GCA_945864765.1 Janthinobacterium lividum
GGGTGGAGAGCAAGTCATCGGCCACCCCATGCGCCAATTTGAATAGAAAATCGGCCGAGCAAGGCGCAATCACCAACATGTCCGCCTGTCGGGTCAAATCAATATGCGCCATATTATTGGCGATGCGCGCGTCCCATTGATCGCCATACACCGCCTGGCCGGAGAGGGCTTGCATCGTCACGGCCGTCATAAAATGGCTGGCGGCGTCGGTCATCACCACCTGCACACTGGCACCTGCCTGAACCAGGGCGCGGGTTAGCTCGGCGGCTTTATAACAGGCGATGCCGCCAGATAAGCCTAGTACAATGCGCTTGCCGATCAGGTTGCCGCTTGGTTTGCCGCTCAGTTTGTCACTTAGTTTGCCGCTTAAATCCATGGGAACTCACAAAAAAGAAGGCTGCTTTAAGGCTGATGCTTTAAGGTTGATGCTTTACACGGCGCAATTCATCCAGAATAAACATGCCTGCACCCAAGCAGATTGCACTATCAGCCAGATTAAAGGCCGGGAAGCTGTAGTTGCGCCAGTAAAAATCCAAAAAGTCTATGACGTAACCATACATTACCCGATCAATCACATTGCCGATAGCGCCACCCAGAATTAAAGCCAAGGCCCAGCAAAACAGCTTTTGGCCAGCGTGGCGGCTCAACAAGTAAATAATAAAGATCGCCGCAACCACCCCAATGGCGGTGAACAGATAGCGTTGCCAGCCAGATTGATTGGCCAAAAAACTGAATGCAGCGCCTTCGTTACGAACATGCACAAGGTTAAAAAACGAGGTGATGGCCATCGCCTGTTTGTACTGCAATGTCTTGATGATGGTGATTTTACTTAATTGATCAAGCAATAGTACGATGGCGGCAATCCCTAGCCACAGCCCCATCGCAGACCGATTGGATGGCGTATAACTGGAATTGGAGGGCGCGCTCTTGGCGGCTGAAGCGGATTTTTTAGATGCCATGACCAGGTAGAATTGAATAAAATAAAAAGGGTGAGATTTGTGTGGAACGACTTGCCAAACCGTGTAATGTGCTGCTTATTGGCTACTTATTGGCGGCTTATGTGCTTGTTTCGGCAAAATAGCGGCGTGCTTGCTCAACATCGTGTTCAATTGCGGCGCTTAAGGTAGCCAAACCATCAAATTTTTCTTCATCGCGCAACTTCTTCAAGAATTCAACCTGAACCAACTGCCCATAACACTCGTTATTGTAATCGAAGACATGCACTTCCAGCAGATTACGCCCTTGATCTTCTACCGTAGGGCGTATCCCTAAACTGGCAACGCCTTGTTTGGTTTCACCGCTTAAACCATGAATGCGCACCACAAAAATGCCTTGTAGTACCGGGCGATGATGGGTAATACGTAAATTAATGGTGGGAAAGCCGATGGTGCGGCCCAATTTTTGGCCATGTACCACATGGCCCGACATCGCATAGGGATGGCCCAGTAAATCGTGTGCTTTGGTAAAGTCACCAGCGCACAAGGCCGTGCGAATGGCAGAAGACGAAATCCGGGTACCCGATGCCAGCACCGCAGGCAAGGATTCAACCTGAAAGCCCAGCGTTTGCCCCGCCGTTTTAAGCATGCTCACACTGCCAGCACGTTTGGCACCGTAGCAAAAATCTTCACCCACCATCAACCATTTTACATGCAAGCCATCGGCCAAAATCTCGCGGGTAAATGCTTCCGGGGTGAGGGCGGCAAAGGACTTGTTGAAATGTTCGACAATCACGCGTTCAATGCCAGCCATCGCCAAAGAATTGAGTTTGTCGCGCAGATTGGCAATGCGGGCCGGCGCGCGTGAATAATCGCCCGACAAATGTGCCAAAAACTCGCGTGGATGGGGTTCAAAGGTCATGACGGCTGGCTCGACGCCCAAGCGTGCGGCAGCGGCGCATACCTGCGCCAGCAATGCTTGATGGCCGCGATGGACGCCATCAAAATTGCCGATGGTTAATGCACAAGGGGCACGTGAAGCCGCATTCGGTAGACCGTGAAAAACCTTCATCTTGGGATTCTATTGGGCAAGCCATCGCTAAAGCAGCGATTATAACTGGTTTAAGTGCGTGTTTCAATGTGGGTTGCAATGCGTGACGCTGTAGCAAGCCCGGAAATTCAGGCAAACTGAAACAGTTTGACCGCAATCACACCAAATCACCCGGTCAAATTGGAGAGATGCCCCCAATTTGACTGTCAAACTACGATGATCAGCTTATCAACCATTAAATGGACGGTTGATTTGCGCCACCCAATAACGTGCCAAATCGCCTGTACCATCTGTCCCTTGTACGGATTTTAAGGTTTTCAAGGCTTCGGCCTTCTTGCCGGCTAATTGATAGGCCAAACCCAGGTGCAATTTGGCTTCATCAGGGCGTTTGAGCTTGCCATCGATTGCGCGTAGCATGATCGGAATACCTTTATCAGCCTGGCCCGCCTGAGCATAGGCAAAACCAACATTGAACAAGGCATCGTCATCTTTGACTTTAACGGCATCGGCTTCGGCAGCAGGCAGACGTTTTTCATCATCGGCCAGGGTTTTGGTGGCCAGATCACGCAAACGCTTATGCCGTTCCGCCTCTGCACCGGTGCCCAAGGCACCCAGCTTATAGCCAGTATCGATCACCCGTACTGCTTCGGCCGGTGCGAGCGCCTGTAGCGACAATTGCGCCATTTCCATGAAATCTTTACCCGATTTGACTTGGCCCAGCGAGAGTTTTAAACGCAACACATCCAGCCCCAGGCGAGGTGAGAAGCCCGGTTTGTTTTGCACCCGGTTCATTAAATCGGCCCAGTAATCTTTTTTCGGATAAGTGGTGGCCAGCTTTTCGATGGCGGCCACATACGCTGCCGTATCTTTTTGCTTGTTGGCGCAGTTGGCCAGCAATTGATATTGTTCTTCACTTAATGGGCGGCCACTCTTTTCTGATACACGCATATCGCCCTGAATGTCGCGCGTGACGCGTGCGCAATCGCCCGAGAGGAAATACGTTTGCGTCAGCAGGGCGCGCATTTGGGGATCATTACCGCCTTCTTTCAGATAGCGATTAATCCAGGTAACGGCGCGCGGATAATCTTTCAAGCTGTAATACATACCTGCAATCGCCTGCACATACTTAATCTGATCACCTGCAGGCACTTTACCCGAGTTCAGCAAGGCTTCATAGGCG
>CAMBDR010000755.1 GCA_945864765.1 Janthinobacterium lividum
CCGATATTGACAACGCCATGAGCGGTAATATTTGCCGCTGCGGCACTTACCAAAGGATTCGGGCGGCCATTAAAGAGGCGGCGCGTCAGTTGGCTTGATTCATGGGCTTGATTCATGCGCTTAATTCACAATTTGTTGGAAAAATGTAATAAAACATTTATTTCTTAACTTTATAATCAGTCTTGCTGTATAATCCACTTTCGTTTAAAACTAGTCTTTAATGCCACTCAGCAAGGAAAATCATGCGCCTTAATCCACAAACCGAACCAGAACGCCGCCGTTTTTTAAGAACCAGCACCCAAGTTGGCCTGGTTTTGGGGTTTTATGTGGCCAATCCGGGCAAAATGGCTTTGGCCCAGAATTCGCCACCCCCGAGTGAACCGAATGCGTTTTTACATATTGCGCCCGACAATTCGATCAAAATATTGGTCAATCGACTGGAGTTTGGTCAGGGCGTATTGACCAGTTTGCCGATGTTGATTGCCGAAGAACTGGATGCCGATTGGCGTCAGGTGCATGCAGAGCTGGCCCCGGCGGGCGATGCCTTCAAAGATCGCTTCAACGGAATTCAAATGACGGGCGGCTCCAGCTCGGTGCGCAATTCTTATTTGCAATATCGCGAAATTGGTGCGAAAGCACGGCAGATGTTATTGGCGGCAGCGGCCAAGCAGTGGCAAGTCGGTATTGATCAATGCAAAACGGCATCCGGCATGGTATTGGGGCCGAATGGTAAAAAAGCCAGTTTTGGTTCCTTGGCGCAAGCGGCCATGCAATTGCCCGTCCCCGCCAAAGTCAGCTTGAAAGACCCGAAAACTTTCCGTTTATTGGGCAAACCCACCCCCCGTCTGGATAGCCGCGCCAAAATCAATGGCAGCCAGCAATTTGGTATCGATTTTAGCTTGCCCGGCATGCGTGTGGTTTTGATTGCGCGGCCACCGGTGTTTGGCGCAAAAGTGGCCAAATTTGATGCCAGCAAAGCGCTGGCGATTAAAGGCGTGCTGGATGTGAAAGAAGTGACGCTGGACCGTGGCGCAAGTGGTGTGGCCGTGTTGGCGCAAGGTTTTTGGCAGGCGCGCCAGGCGCGTGAAGCCTTGCAAATTGAATGGGATAGCACGGGCGTGGAAAAAGTTGATAGCGCCCGCCAATTGGCGAGTTTTAAAACTCTGGTGCAAAATCCGGGGGCCATGGCCATTAAAGCGGATATCAGCGCATTGTCCAAGGCCGATAAAAAAATTGTGGCCGAATATGAATTTCCGTATCTGGCGCATGCGCCGATGGAACCCTTGAATTGCGTGATTGACCTCAAAACCGACAGTTGCAGCGTCTGGGTGGGTAGCCAGTTTCAAACGATTGATCATGGGGCCATCGCCAAAACCGCTGGCTTAAAACCTAATCAGGTGATCTTGCATACGATGATGGCAGGCGGCGGCTTTGGCCGCCGTGCCGTACCCAGTTCTGACTATTTGGTGGAAGCGGTGCATGTGGCGCGCGCCTTCCCGGGCGCACCGATCAAATTGATCTGGAGCCGCGAAGACGACATCAAGGGCGGCTACTATCGTCCCTCGCATGTACATCGCGCGCATATCGGCTTTAATGCCAAGGGCGAAGTCTTGGCGTGGCAGCATGTGATTGCCGGGCAATCGATCGGTATGGGTACGCCGTTTGAAGCGTTTATGGTGAAAGACGGGGTGGATAGTTTAATGACCGAAGGCATGGGCGCGCCGTATGCGGTGCCGATGGAATTGTCGGTACATCACCCCAAAGTCAATGTGCCGGTATTGTGGTGGCGCTCGGTTGGTTCTACCCATACCGCGTTTGTGATGGAAACCTTGATCGATGAAGCGGCCGAAGTGGCAGGGGTTGATCCGGTGGCTTACCGCAAAAAGCTGATTAGGGACAAACATCCGCGCCATTTGGCGGCGCTGGATTTGGCGGTGGCGCGTTCGGGCTATGGCAAAGTCAAATTACCCAAAGGCCATGCTTATGGGGTGGCGCTGCATGAATCGTTTAATTCGGTGGTGGCTTATGTGGTGGAAGCGTCGCTGCAAAACGGCGTACCCAAGTTGCATAAAGTAACGGCGGGTGTGCATTGCAATTTGGTGGTCAATCCACTCACGGTCGAGGCGCAAGTGCAAGGTGCGATACTCATGGCCTTGGGCACTTGCATGCCGGGTTCCGCCATTACCCTGCGTGATGGCGTGGTGGAACAGCGCAATTTTAACGATTACACGGTGGCGCGCATGTCGGATATGCCGCAGGTGGCCGTGCATATGGTGCCGTCAACCGAGGCCCCCACTGGCATAGGTGAACCGGGTTTGCCGCCCTTGGCGCCGGCGTTTGCCAATGCCCTGTTCCGCATCACGGGCAAACGCTTGCGTAAATTGCCGTTTGATTTGAAGGCTTAGTAATCTGGCGGCGGCTTAATTCAGTAGATCACTTCGGCAGATCACTTCGGCAGATCACTTTGTCTGCGCCAACAAGGCCTTTAAACGCTTGAGCCTGTCCTGCGGCGTAATTTGCTCTTCGATGGGTTGCGCGCTTTGCTGATCGAGCTGCATTTCATTGATAAAACGTGACATTTCGCATGTCACGTTTTCGCGCGCGCGGCGGCGTTTTTGGCACCAACTGATATGCAAGCTGCGCTTGGCGCGAGTGATGCCAACATACATCAGGCGGCGCTCTTCTTCAATCCGCGCGCCCAGGGTTTCAAAGGGCGCATCCGGGTCGCCTTTATGCGGCAAAATCCCTTCTTCCACGCCCACCAAAAACACATGCGGATATTCCAGCCCCTTGGATGCGTGCAGCGTGGACATGCGCACCGCGTCCGGATCTTCGTCCTGCCCTTCCAGCATCGTCATCAAGGCGACCATTTGGGTGAGATCGAGTAAGTTTTTTTCTTCCCCGTCACCCGAGCGGCCGCCGGTGGCTTTTTCTTTGAGCCAGCCAACAAAATCAATCACGTTTTCATACTTGCTTTGGGCTTGTCGTTCGTCAAAGGTGTTGTACAAGTAGCCTTCATATTCGATACTTTTGAGTAAATGATCGAGTAATTCTGCCGCCAGCGCACCACCGGGTTTGCCCGCTTGCGCTTCGATGTTGTTGATAAAATCGCAGAATTCACGCAGTGGCGTCAGTTGCCGTTCATTCAAAATCGCTTCAATCCC
>CAMBDR010000756.1 GCA_945864765.1 Janthinobacterium lividum
TATAGTAAGTCAAGCCATTTGGGAGTTTGTTCAGTTTGATGCGTGGGCTGGTGTCGCCATCATGCCTTTTTTGGGTAATCGTTGAATTCGATACGCTTGAGGAAAGTTCAGTATGTGCAAATTTTGCACGTACTGGCGGCGACGAGAAGGCTTTACCTGGGCACATGGGGCGGGTTCGAAAAAATCAATTGCTTTAATAAATTGGCTCTTGCAAATGGCATTGGCTTTTGCTATAATGCGCCCAGCCGAAAAAAACTTTTATTTCCTTACATTTTTCTGCGCTTGATTCATGTTTACCAAACCCATCTCTATCACTGAAAGGTACTCGTACATGAAGGTTTCGTTTTTACTCGCCATCGCCCTCGTCAGCGGCGCAGCCCAGGCTGACAATTTGCTTGCTAACGGCAGCTTTGAAGGAAATAACCCCTTGATCAACAATCGCGGCGATGCCAATTCCATGGCATTGACTACCGATTCTACTTATATCCCAGGTTGGCGTGTAACCGGGCCGGAAGCGGACTGGATTGGGGTTGGCAATCCTTATGCTTTGTCGGCATCGCGGGGTGATCGCTTTTTGGATTTGACTGGTTGGACCAACACCAACGGCAATCAAGGTGGCGTGGTACAAACGATTCAAACCGTGGCCGGACACCATTACACGCTCGAATTTGATTTGGGCAATTCTTCAAGTTACAACTATGGCAATACCAGCTCCTTGGTTGCGTCTGCCGGTAATGCCAGCCAATTGTTCGTCAATACGGACACCACCAGCACGAATTCGTGGCAGCATTTCAGCCTGAATTTTGTCGCTTCCGCCAGTACCACCGATATCCGGCTTGCCGGAAACACCGCCGTGTATTACATCGGCCTGGACAATGCCAGTGTGACAGCAGCCGTACCGGAACCAGAAACCTGGGCCATGATGCTCTCCGGTTTGGGTGCGCTTGCTTTCCTGGCACGCCGTCGCAAAATGCAGTGAGGCGATATCTGCCTTGGCTGATCTCCCCGGCTAAGGCTTGTTCAACGAAAAAAGAGCCATGCAATGCCAGAAACCCGCTTTGACGAAGCAAGCTACCTGGCTTTGCACAAAGATGTGCAGCTTGGGATTGAGCGGGGCTATTTTCGCTCCGGCCTTGAGCATTATGAAAAATATGGTCAAGCCGAAGGCCGTAAGATTGTACGTTTTGATGCGGACAGTCATTCGATCCGGGATTACACGCGTCTGGTACGCAAGTTGATTGCCACTCACCCCGGCAACCTTGATCTGGCCATGGCCAAGGCCGTGGGTGCCGTGACGCTGGAGATCTTCCAGGAAACCGGCGACAAGCAGCTGCATCTGTTGCGCCGCTTTGGTCTGCAAGACGGGCACGCCATTTACGATCTGGCCTGTGGCTCGGGCCGCACCGCCGCTGCGCTCAAGCGCCACGGCTGGCATGGCGATTACCGGGGGGCCGACATCATCCCTGATCTGGTCGATTATGCCACCCTCAAAAATCCCGGCTTCCAGTTTTTTGTTCACCCTGATTATTCCATCCAAGCCGACGACCAGAGCCAGGACATGATTTTTGCATGGAGTCTGTTCACTCATTTGCAATTGGAAGAAATTTTACTGTACGCCAAAGATTGCTACCGTGCGCTCAAGCCGGGCGGTATCCTGCTGTTCAGCTTTTTGACGCTGAAAGACCGTGGACATCGCGAAATTTTACTGGCCCGCGCCATGGAACTGGAAAATGGCTTGCCCCGGGTACATCTGGATAGCTTTCTGGATCAGGAAACGGTTACCATCCTGTTTGGCTCAATGCTGGGGTTCAGCTTGGTCGGGTTTATTGATGCCGATGACGAAGCGGCGACGCCGGGCGGCAGCTTTGGCCAGGCGCTGGCGGTTTTCAAGAAATAGCTTTGCCTGGGGTAAGTTTCACTTATGTTTGCCAGCGCACAGTTCCCGGATTCATTCACGGCTATATTGGACAAACGCGCCATCATCCTAATGGAGAGTTTGTCATGAATAATCATACAGTCGCATCGCCGAGCATCATTTTTGCTGCGGCTACCGTTGCGCTTACCGTTGCGCTTTGTACCGGAATACTTGCTTCCGGCGCTCTGCTGAATCAGCCCGCATTCGCCGCAGACATTTTACCCCAAACTACGATCAGCGACCTGGCAGACTGGTATAAAGAGGACCTCACCCCGCTCGCCCAATTGAGCAACTCCAAAAAAGAATACCTCGCGGCATTGAAGATTGCATTGGTCTCGTGCAAGGAACTTGGTAATCAGGAGCAGCCCGCTTGTATCAGAGAGGCCAGACGAATTTATGAGCAAGACCTTGCCAATGCGCGCCAGCGTACTGGTGCCCACCAATAATCTTTCGGAGAATGAAAATGAAAATGAAAATGAAAATGAAACTAAAGCCAACCGTCATCCTTGCCGTGATGGGTGCGGTGTTTTCCCTGTCCGCGTCCGCGCAAGTCATCTTTTATGGGCGCGAAAACTTCGAGGGCAGAACTTTCACTGCTGATCAGGAGGTTCCCAATTTTGTCAATGTCGGTTTTAATGACCGCGCCTCGTCGGTGGTCGTTCTTAATGAGCGCTGGGTGGTTTGTCAGGATGTTGATTTTAAAGGCCACTGCAAGGTGCTGCGCCCGGGGCGTTATGCTTCGTTGAGTGCCATGGGCTTGGACAATATGATCTCGTCAATCCGCATGATCAATCGAGAACGCCAGGTTGACCCAACCCGTTATGCGCCGCCACCGGTGCCGGTGTATGACAGCCACCGACGCGCCGAGGAGCGCGTCCACCAGGTCAATGTCAAGTCGGCCCGCGCGGTGGTCGGCCCGCCTGAGCAACGCTGCTGGATTGAACGTCAGGCCGCCACTGAACCCAGCCGGGCCAATGTACCGGGCGCTTTGGTTGGCGCACTGCTTGGCGGGGTGCTTGGTCACCAGGTTGGCGGGGGTAGCGGGCGCGATATCGCCACGGCGGGCGGTGTGGTGGCGGGGGCGGTGATCGGCTCCAACACCGGGCGCGAGCGTGATGTTCAATCAGGCTACACGCATGATGTGCGGCGTTGCGCCAATGTGTCCGGCAACAAGCGGCCAGAATATTGGGATGTGAGCTACGATTTTCGCGGTGTGGAACACCATATTCAGTTAGCCTATCCACCTGG
>CAMBDR010000757.1 GCA_945864765.1 Janthinobacterium lividum
GCGTCCTTGCCGGTGATCCGTTTTGAGCGCTGGCGTCATGTGCCCGCACCCGGCGAAGCCTTTGTTGATGCCATTGCCTTGCTCAAAGTGCTATACGAAGCGCGCGAGCATGTCGGTGTTTCCACCGTGACGGCGGATGTGATGCGGTCCGAAACGGGTCTCGGCTTTGATGAAATGGCGCGCTTGCTGGAACGTATGCAAGAGCAACAATGGGTCGGTCGGGTCAAGTTGGAAACTGCACAGCGCAGCGGCTGGGGCATGCGCACGGGCGACGAGGACAACCACTGGGCCTTGCTGATTAACCCGGCGCAATTAACCCTGGCCGATGTGTATCGCCTGTTTGTGTTTGATGCGACGGGCGTGCATGCAGGGCAAATTGCTTTGATCAAGCAAGTGGAAGCGGCTATCGAACATGGTTTGGCGCAGCCGCTGAGTCAGTTTTTAAGTGAACATCGATCCAGTGAATGGCGACATGCGCTGGAAATTGAGTCCAAACCCGGATGACATCAGGTTTGAACCAAATTTAAGCCAAACTTAAGCCAAACTTAAGCCAAACTTAAGCCAATTTTAAACCAGCGCTTGCCCGGTCATGCGCTCCAGCGTGCGCAGTGGCGAGCGCTCTGGCTGGCTCATGGCCGCGACGGGCAAATAAAAAGTTTGCTCCAGTAAATATTGCCCCCCCATCGCCGCATGCGAAACCTGATCGGTGTACACCACCCAGGTGCTGCCGGGTGGAAAATTAAAGGCCATTTGTGCGGCTTGTTTTTGATAATCCAAATCCGCTTTCATGCGGTCATGCAATTGCAGCATATAGTGGTCGTAAGCACTGCGTCGGCTTTTGGTGACGTGTAACCAGTGCAGCAACTGGCTGCTGCCCCAAATTGGTTTGGCAATCGCGGGCAAATAACGCTGCGCCACGTTTTCAAAGCTGTCGCCCAAACGCCAGGCGCGCGGCTGGCCGTTGGGGTTGATATTGGAAAACACGCGCAAAATGCGGCGCTCGCGCACGGGCGAAGACGGGAAACTATCCACATGCAAGCGGGTATCATCTTTACGCCAGGAGCTGGGTCGCCCCTTGATTTCGACCGGGCGGTAACTGGTGCGCGCCTGGATCAAATGGCTTTGATAATCGGGCAGCAAATGCTGTAACAGTTGCTTGCTATCCAGCGCAAAGCGTTTGATCATGGCTTTTAACTGCTCTGCGCCCACACCTTCGAGCCGGGTGCCGCGCAAGCGGTCGGTATTAATATCAAAATTTACGTTCTTGCTGGCATCCACGGTGTCAGGCGAGAGGAAGGCCGTTTCATGGTCTTGCAAACCGAAGCGCAATTGTGGTAAAAATATCACCCCACCTTGTTCCAGCGTGTCCAGCGTCGGCTGTTGCTGGGCACGGGTGTAACTGTCTTGCCAGGTGTTGTTGGGTAAAGTGAGGACAGGTGTCAAGGGTGCGGCTCCGAATGTCAAATCAGATACGAACGCAATCAACATAATAACCACGCTGACCATTGATTTCGCGTTTTACCAGGCCATGCACATCGGTTTCAAAACCGGGAAATTTTTCATTGAAGGCGCGCGCAAATTTCAAATAATCGACAATGGTTTTATTGAAACGCTCACCCGGAATCAACAGCGGAATGCCGGGCGGGTAGGGCGTGAGTAAAATCGAGGTAATCCGACCTTCCAGTTCATCAATGGCCACATGCTCGGTTTCGCGGTGCGCCATTTTGGCAAACGCATCGGACGGCTTCATGGCCGGAATCATGTCCGATAAATACATTTCCGTGGTCAGGCGGGCAATATCGCTGGCTTTGTAAAAATCGTGAATCTGCTGGCACAAATCGCGCAAACCCATGCGCTCGTAACGCGGATTGGCTTGAGCAAATTCAGGCAAAATGCGCCACATCGGTTGATTTTTATCGTAATCGTCTTTAAATTGTTGTAAAGCGGTGAGCAAGGTATTCCAGCGCCCTTTGGTAATGCCGATGGTGAACATGATAAAGAAGGAATACAAGCCGCATTTTTCAATAATCACGCCATGTTCGGCCAGATATTTGGTGACGATGGACGCGGGAATCCCGGTTCCGTCAAAGCGCCCGTCCAAACCTAAACCGGGGGTGATAATGGTGGCTTTAATCGGGTCGAGCATATTAAAGCCCGGTGCCAACTGGCCAAAACCATGCCAGTCATCTTCGGCCCGTATCACCCAGTCTTCGCGTGAGCCGATGCCATCCTGGGCAAAGTTTTCCGGCCCCCACACCTGGAACCACCAGTCATGTCCCCACTCCTGATCAATCTTTTTCATGGCGCGGCGAAAATCCAGCGCTTCCAAAATACTCTCTTCCACCAGCGCCGGGCCGCCCGGTGCTTCCATCATGGCTGCCGCCACATCGCAGGACGCAATAATCGAATATTGCGGCGAAGTGGAAGTGTGCATCAAATACGCTTCATTAAAGGCACCCTTATCGAGTTGCACACTTTCCGATTCGCGTACCAGAATTTGCGAGGCTTGCGATAAACCGGCCAGTAATTTATGGGTGGATTGGGTGGAAAAAATCATCGACTCTTTGGCGCGTGGGCGATCTTTGCCAATCGCGTGCATATCTTTGTAGAAATCGTGAAAGGTGGCGTGCGGTAACCATGCTTCGTCAAAATGCAGGGTGTCGATCTTGCCGTCAAGCAATTCGCGCAGGGTTTCGACGTTGTAAATCACGCCGTCATAAGTGGATTGGGTAATGGTTAAAATGCGCGGTTTTTTATTGGCGGCGCAGCGCGCAAAAGGGTTGGCTTCAATTTTGCGCGCAATGCTTTCCATCGAGAATTCTTGCAAGGGAATGGGGCCGATAATGCCCAAATGGTTGCGCGTGGGTTGCAAAAACACCGGAATCGCGGCGCACATAATAATTGAATGCAAAATCGATTTGTGGCAATTGCGATCCACCACCACGATATCACCCGGTGCCACTGTCGAATGCCAGACCATTTTATTGCTGGTGCTGGTGCCGTTGGTGACAAAAAAGCAATGATCGGCATTAAAAATACGCGCTGCATTGCGCTCACTGGCCGCTACCGGGCCAGTATGGTCGAGCAACTGGCCCAATTCTTCCACGGCGTTACAGACATCGGCGCGCAGCATGTTTTCGCCGAAAAACTGGTGAAACAT
>CAMBDR010000758.1 GCA_945864765.1 Janthinobacterium lividum
CACCGCAGGCTCGGCCATCACCGCTTCAAACCCGGCCACGAATTGTTCTTCGTTCAGGTTAAAGCCAGCACCTTGCGCAATCATGACGATTTGGCCAACATCACCATCTGCCGCCTGCATGCCTTCTTGCAGGCTGGGGCTGGCTTCGACATTGGATAAGAATTGGGCAACGAGTACGGCGGCGGTCAGGAATTTGCTTGCAACAGTCATAAAAGCTCCTCAAAAGAATGGTGGGTTGGCGATAAATTGATTTCGGGTAAGAGCATAACAGAAGTTGCCGCAAGGCACAATTAAAATTAAAATATACATCTATCGCGGCAGCAGAGGCAGCAGAGAGGCAGCAGGACATCCATTCAATCAGCGCCCAAATTAGGGGCCTGTGTGTGCCAACGCACATACACCTTCTCCTGCCCGCATTAGTCTGGGGTACGAATCGGCAAACCGGATTTGGGATTATCCGACGCAACTGGCATGTCGGTTCGCGCCAGATTGCGTCTGCGTGGCGCAATCACCCCCATTGCAGTCTGCCCCAAGGAGAACCTTCATCATGGAACGCCAATCATCGCAAACATCACAAGCATCGCAATCACAGGAAAAACAGCAGGCCTTTCTGGAAAAGCTCAATAGTCTCGATTTTGGCCCCTTGGCCTATAAACTGATACACCCGGAAGACCGTCCCGGCCTGACCTATGACCAAAGTATGGATGCCATCAAAAAATACAAAGGCTTTTTGGCGCTATATGCGGCCAATCCGGGTAAGCCCATTTCGCCTTCGCGCTATATCGATTATGTCTGGCATACCCATATTCTGGACACCGAGTTATACACCGTACAAACCGGCTTATTGTTTGGTCATTACCTGCATCATTTTCCATTTTTTGGCAAGCGTGGTGAAACCGATGAAAAGCAGTTACTGGCCGCCGCCGAATTCACCAAAACCGAAGCACTAAACCGTTTTGGTTGGGATGACGATGACTGGTGCGGCACCGGGCACCACCTGAAATGGCCCGGCCCGAAACACAATATTACCGATCTGTCCAATGTGATTTTCCCGGCAGCCGCCAATCTGGCCCAAGCCAATACGAGTCAGGATACGATCAGCATTGAAGTGGGCAACTTTCGCCACACGATTGAACATATGGGCGGCCCACGCGAGGCGGTCAGCAAAATGCAATCTTCACGCCTGGAGTCGGTGGGGCACTTGTTGAAATTGCCGATTTGGGTGATTGTGTGCAAACCGGCAGAGCTGGACATTTTAAATGAAATGATCGTGTTCCAGAGCCGCGAACGGCTGGCCGAAGTGGCGGGGCGTCTGGTACAACAGCGGCTGGCACCGGCTGGCTTTCAAGTTGGGCTGGTGGATTTGCAGTTTCGGCATTAAGCATTGCGGTACAGCGAGTGCCATGCAGGACAGCCAGCATTCGCCAACGATGGCTGTCCTGCGCTGCGCCCCAAATTGCCCTATAATACCGTCCGCATTACTACAAGGCAACAGAGCGCCTTGCGCCATGCGCATGCTACATTTTTACAAATTAATACACTATAGAGGTTAAATGAATATTAAATACACAATTCTTGGCGCGGTTTGCGCAGCAGCACTGTTTACCACCAGCGCGCAAGCGGAAGCCTTGGAATGGCAATTCAAAAATGTTACCTTTGCCGATGGCGGCACTTTAAGCGGCAATTTTGTTTTTGATACCGAACTGTCCCGCCTGCTGTCGTTTGATATCTCGACCACCAGCGGCAGCGTGGTGCAAGGCTTCCACTACAATGCCAGCAGCAGTGAGGTGTGGGATTCTAGCGAATACCAAAATTTTTATCTGTTTGATAAAGGTTATAACCGTATTTTCCAAGTTGGCTTTGCCAACCCATTAAACCAACCGGGGATTAACGCCATTAGCGGCAGTGAATGCAATGACTGGCTGTGCAACACCACCGGGCGTGCCATCACAAGTGGCGTTGTGCAAGCCGTGCCGGAACCGGAAACCTATGCCTTAACGCTGGCCGGTTTGGGGCTGGTGGCATGGGCAGCGCGGCGCAAGGCGGCCAGGAAGTAATATTGCCGTACTTGGCGACCTTGGCGGTTGTGGAGTAGTGCAGAATGCCATGCAGGACAGCCAAGCGCCGCCAATGATGGATGTCCTGCGATGCAAGCTGCAATGCTGCGATGCGATGATGGATGTCCTGCGATGCGGCTCGGTTAGCCCTCCCGGTTAGCCCACCGGTTAGCCCCATTTTTTCTGACCGAAGGATCCACTTCAATTGCCTATGTTTGCTGCGTTGCCTGAGCGTGTGCGTAAAAGAACCTCAGCATTTCTCGCGTGGCATCCGGGCCTTTGGGGTCGGTATAACTGCCGCTGCTGCTGCCACCGGCCCAGGCATGACCAGCACCATGAATAACCCATTGTTCGGCAAGTATTTGGCCGTCATTATCGTGGTGTGAGGTGCAGGTATAACGGTGGCCGTTCGGCACCTGTCCTCGCTCGACGATCACATTCGGTTGCGTCCGGTGGCCGCCGCTGTGCTTGTCAAATGCCGATTCCCTGATGTTTTGCTGCATCAGTTGTTCACCATTACAGACATTGACGGTGGTATCGGCGTCGCCGTGGAATATGATGACCGGAATCGGTGATGAGCGCGAGTCCGGAGTTTGCGGGTATGCCGGATGACCGCCCGGCACGCTTCCTCGCATTGCGGCCAACGCCGATGGTAAATCGTGTGCGCAAGCATATGGCAAGCCGGAGTGTACGCCAACGGCTGCGTATAGCTCAGGATAGGTGGCCGCCATGATCACAGCCATTGCGCCGCCTGACGAAAGACCGGCCACATACACTTTGTCGGCATCGAGTTTGTAGTTGCTGACGACCTCGCGTGTGATACCTGCAATGATGGATGGCTCGCCTTGCCCGCGCTGCTGGTTGCCCGATTTGAACCAGTTCCAGCACTTCGATGAATTTGCCGATTGTCCCTGGGCCGGATATACAACAAAACACTGTTTTTCTTCGGCCATCAGGTTCATCCGCGTGCCGTTGGAGAAATCGTCCGGATTTTGTGTGCAACCATGCAACATCACCACCACAGGCATTGCCTGCCCACGATAACTGCCGGGAATATACAGCTTGTAGGCGCGTGTGCCATCCTGATTGGTAAACGACTT
>CAMBDR010000759.1 GCA_945864765.1 Janthinobacterium lividum
CGCACTGGAAATTTTTCTTGATCAGGCCACCGAAGCCAGTGATATTTTGCTGCGCAACTTGCATCGCGCCTCCGATTTGGTAACCAGTTTCAAGCAAGTGGCAATCGACCAAACCAGCGCTCAACGCCGTACCTTTGTGTTGCGTGACACCGTGGCTGAAATCATTCTGACGCTCTCACCAACTTTGCGTAAAGCCAAGGTGGTGGTGAATGAAGCGGTGGACCCGGCGATTAAAATGGATAGCTATCCGGGGCCGCTCGGGCAAATCCTGATCAACCTGATCTGCAATGCCATGCTGCATGGCTTTGATGGCCGTGAGGGCGGGCAGATTGACATTAGCGCCAGTTTGCAAGGCGATGGTATCGAATTGCTGGTGGTTGATGATGGGATTGGCATCTCCGCAGCCAATTTACAGCATATTTTTGAGCCGTTTTTTACCACCAAACTGGGTGTGGGTGGTTCCGGTTTGGGTTTGCACATTTCCCATAATATTGCCACCGGTTTGCTGGGTGGCACGGTTGAAGTCGAAAGCGCGCCGGGGCAGGGTGCCCGCTTCCTGTTTCGCTTGCCTTTGGTCGCGCCGATGGCCAAAGTCGCCAATAGCGCAAAATAGCCTGTGTTTGCTATTGCACTCTCATCTACTCATTTCGGCGGGGGTGGCCGCGCCATTTGGCGGGCGAATCTGCTCATTCTTGCGCATGGTCAGGCTGAACTTTCCCGGCTACAATTAAACCGTGCTTATCAGCGACAGCGCATGGTTTGCCGTTGGGGCAATGCGAACCGGATTGAGAGAAACCCACCATGGAAGACATCGAAAAATTTGTCCAAGGCTTTGCGCGATTTCAACAACAGTATTTTAGCGAGCAACATGCTTTATACCAGCAATTGCGTGAGGGGCAGCATCCGACCACCTTGCTGATCGGCTGTTGTGATTCGCGGGTTGATCCGATGTTGTTGACCGGCAGTGATCCGGGCGAGATGTTTGTGGTGCGCAATATTGCCAATCTGGTGCCACCGTGTACGCCGGATGCGCCGCCGGGCGTGAGTTCGGCGATTGAATTTGCCGTGTGCAATTTGCAGGTGGCGCGCGTCATCATTCTGGGTCATGCGCAGTGCGGCGGGATTCGCGCCCTGATGACGCCGCAGCAGCAGACAACGGAAACCAATTTTGTCGGGCGTTGGATGCGCATTGCCGAGCCAGTACGGCAAAGTGTGTTGCAACAGTTGGCGCACAAATCGCTGGCGGAACAACATCACGCCTGTGAACTGGCCAGCATCTTGCATTCGCTCGACAATTTGCTGACCTACCCTTGGCTCAAGCAGCGGGTAGAGCAGGGCAGCTTATCCTTGCACGGCTGGTATTTTGATATGGATTCGGGTGCCTTGCTGGCGTATTCGCCCTGCCAGCGTGAGTTTTTACCGCTGGTATGCCCGCTGGATCAACAACAGCGCCCCCGGTATACTTGAGCTGGCCTACCTGAGCTGGCGTACCTGAGCCACCCTTTTATTCGCTTATTTTTGGAAAACATCGCCATGACACTCATTATTTTTGATTGCCTTGCTGGATGGGCGCGAAGGTTAGGCATGCGTTTGGGCGCGAAGGGCGGCGGCGTTTCAGGCGCGCCGCGCCTGCTCAAAGCGCGCCACCGAATCCGGCACCGAAATAACATAATTGGAAAAACTGTCGGCGTTGTTCAAGGCCTTGACATTCGTCAAATCGCGATACGAAGGCGTATCCAGATAATTGGCCATACGGGTTTTCACTTCGGCGTCGATATCCAACATCAAACGCTTGAATTCCAGACCCACCGCAAGGGAAGTGGCGACCATGTTTTTGGTCGCCGCCACGCCGGCCAAAATGGCGGCGCTGGCATCGGCCCTGGTTTGTTGCGGCGGCGCTGTCGCCATCCAATAATTGACATTGTAGGCAATCAAGGTCTTGGCCATGGCAATGGCGTGCCAATAGGTTTCGCGCTGTCCTTTCAAGCCCCAATTGGCAAAGTAACAATGATCGACCGTGTGGGCAAATTTGTGCGTGCATTCATGAATCAAGGTGTTGATGGCGGCTTCGTAGTTGGAAGTGAGCAATTGGTAGCGCAAATAAATATCCGAATCCAATTCTGCCACCGGGGCGAAGGCGTGGGCATCGTCGCCACCTTGAAATTTAAGCGCTCTTTCCAGCAAGCCCACTTTCACAAACCCTTGATAACCCTGGTTCAGATGCTGTTGTTCAATTTTTTGGATGGTCAAGCCATTTTTGCCCAGGCCCGGGGAAACTTTGCGCAAACATTCCATGATGCGCATCAGGGTGGCGCGGTAGTCGGCACGGGTGGCTGGCGCGGGTGGTGGCAGGCAGAAGTAGGATTGCAACAGGTCAACACAGGTATCGTTGAGTTCCGTGGGGGAATCGCCAACCAATACCAGCGCTTTGGAGGTGGCAAGAATGGCCCGATTCAGCCGGGTTTTTGCCTCGCGCACCGCAGCAATCATCAAATTGCCATAGACGGCATCTTCGGGGGCAACAGTATAGTGAATATTGATGGTTTGGTTATCCACATTTTTTACCACGGTGACGGTCATTTTTGATGTCCTTTGCCGATAAAAAGAGCGCTTGTGTTGCAAGAAGTCATTGCCGATGACGGGGAACAGGTCGATATTATAAATCAATTGGGTGGGTGCTTAAAACAAAGTGGGGTGGGGTGTTGTTATTCTGCTGTGCCATCGTTTGGCAATTGGTTGTATACTCACCGCGACCGTAGCCAGTCCCAAGGTTACACAGGAGAGACCCGGATGAACCCCCAAGCTTTATCGCGCATCGTTTTGCATGGTTTTAAATCAATTCAAGATTGTGATCTTGAGCTTGCCGCCTTTAATATTTTGATTGGCCCCAACGGCGCGGGCAAATCCAATTTTATTGGCTTTTTTCGGCTGATCCAGCAAATGTTGGAAGGCAAGTTGCAACTGCATGTCAGCAAACAGGGCGGGCCAGATGCCTTGCTGTTTTTTGGTCGCAAGCGCACTGAGCAATTTGGCGCGGAACTGTATTTTGGCAATAACGGCTACAAGTTTGTACTGGAGCCGACGCTGGATAACCGCATGATGTTTGTCAGCGAAGATTTTTGGGCGGAAGTGGGCGGCGATTGGCATCTTGCCAG
>CAMBDR010000760.1 GCA_945864765.1 Janthinobacterium lividum
AGCATTGATGCCCGAAATCCAGACTTGCGCAAACACCATGCCGCGAAAAGCGCCATACAAAATATTCATGCGGCCCACCACTGCGACCGTGAAGCGCCCCATCCGTTTCGGGTCATGGCTGCCTTGCACCGCCACCATCATGCCAATTACCATGCCCACAATCACATGCACGATGCTGCGCCCGGCTTCCGCTCCTGCCGCTTTGGCTTCAACCGCATGCTCACGCACCCAATGCGCAATCGAATCGCGCAGCGCGTCGGCACCGATGGGCAACCTCTCTTGCACCCAGGCGGGTAATTGCGCGCGCGATTGCTCGATAATGTCGGCCAGTTTTTTAAGGATATGTTGGACATTGCCGGCGTCGCTGTTGACAAAGGAAATGACGCCCCAAATCGCCAGCGACAAGGCCGCCACCACCAAGCTGGCCAAGGCCGCGACGGCCACCAAACGCGCACGCTCACTACTGATGCGCCGCGCCAATAGCGGCGTAATTTGGTGTACCAGGGAATACACCAGTAAAGCGGCAAACAATGCGCCCAATAAGCCTTTAAGCATGACCATTAACAAAAAAGCCGCCATCAACACCCAAGCGGCCCATGTGCAGCCATCCACTTTTTGTACAGCGGGATTGAGCATTATTCACCTTTCAATGCAAGTTGGCAGCTTTAGTCAAACTTGGTCAAACTTATTCAAACTTATTTTTTCACTTTTCCAGCAGCCTTCAGTGCCGCTTTTTGCGCTTTGGAAAACACTGGCCCCCACAAAGGGTGGCCTTTTTCTCCTGCTGCCAAATCAAAATCGTTATCAATCTTCAATGCTTTTTCAAACTGCTGGCGGCACTGAAGTTGCCGCCCGCTCACGCAGTAACTGAAGGCGCTATATTTCAACGCTTCCAATTGCACCAAACGACCGCCCGATGGACCCCAGATTTCAATGGACGAAGTCAAGCGTTTAATGGCACCGTAATAGTCGCCATTATTGTACATGGCAACGCCTTCTTTCAAAACGCTGGCATCATTGACAACGGGGACAGCGGGTTGCGGCGCAGGCGTGGGCGTGGGTATGGCGGTGGGCTTGGGAGTGGGTGTAACAACGGGTGGCGGCGTAGGCTCTGGCTCGGGTGTGGCACAACCCACCAAGCCAATCAGCACCGCACCAGCGACAAACAAACGACATTTCTTTATCATCATCACATTACCCCATTCATTTTTGGGTCGCGGTAAAGTCCACATCAATTTGTTCAACCCGCTTCTTACCAGTCTTTACCACTTCAAGCTCCCGCACATAATCGGGAAAAGCCGAATTGATAATCTTGATTTGATGTTTCCCCTCGGGCAAAAGGAATTTTTTCATGGGTGGACTGAGGCCCACTTGCTTGCCATCAACCCAAACCGCACCCCAAGGCTTTACCGTAACATTAACCCGCATTGTAAACGCTGGCGGCGGTTCCTGCTCAACTTTAGCAGATGCTGTTTCAGAGGCGTTCGCAGAGGCGTTCGCTACACTGGCGGCGCGTGCACTGGCTAAGCTGGCTGCCGCACTTGCAACCGGAGCGGGCACCGATGTCGAATTGGCAACAACCGGGGCAGGCGTGGAGCTGGCAGGCGGCGTTGCACTGGCAAGCACAACCGGGAGGGTTGGCGTTGCGGTCGGCACCGCGACACTGGCCATGCTACTCGAAGTGGCCGAGGAACTCGCTTCCGCCAACGCTGAACTGCGCGCCTCAATGCTACCTGGCGACATTCTATACCAGGTATACCCAGCCAAGCCCAAGGCCGAAATCGCCAGAATAGCCGCCAGAATGGTCGAACGAGAATTACTACTCTTCGGGATTGGCTGCGTAACACCGCGCTGTGTGCGCGACAAGGTTTTACTGCTCGCCTCCGCATCTTTATTGGACTCGGAACTACTCTTGCTACTGCTGCGGGAGGAACGCGAACTGCGGCTGGAGGCAAAGGCTGCAATGCCCAGCAAACGCCGGAACTCATCCATCGATTGTGGCCGATCACCCGGTTGCAAAGCCAAACCTTTGTCAATCGCGACCAAAAACCGATAACTAAACCCAACATGCACACCATCTTGCAGCAACACCAATGAGTCTTTCATCATCCGCGTCACCGAGGTGAGCGGGGGTGCTTTTACAATCGCAAAATACATCACCGCTGCCAAGGCGTAAATATCAGTCCATGGCCCTTGCGCCATCGAGGCATCATCGGAATACTGTTCGACCGGCGCATAACCGGGTTTCAGGATGACGGTTAAGCCTTGCGTCATATCACCAATAATTTGCCGTGCCGAGCCAAAATCGAGCAATACGGCATCGCCATTTTTTTGCACGATGATATTGTCCGGCGACACGTCGCGATGCAATACCTTGGCCCGATATAAGGTATCGAGCGCTTCCAAAATTTGCTTGAAGATGAATTTCAACCAGGCTTCCGTCACAATTTCGGGGCGATTTAAGACGATGTCTTTCAGGGTTTGCCCATCGTAATAGCGCATGGCCATATACGCGGTATCGTTTTGCTCCCAAAACCGATACACCTTCACCAAAGAGGGGTGATCAAATTGCGCCAACAAGCGCGCTTCATTAATAAAACTCTTCAGGCCCGCAGCAAAGGTTTCTCTGTGGCGCTCAGCGCGCACCAGCACCTTGCCATCGACCCCACGCCCGGACAAAGTGCCGGGCATATATTCTTTAATGGCCACCGTGCGCTGCAAAGAGTGATCGATTGCCAAATAAACAATGCCAAAGCCACCCTCACCCAAAACACCCGTGATTTCAAAATCACTCATGCAAGTGCCAACCGCGAGCGCGTTCTCGCTGCCAGCTTGTGGTGGAATCACAACGGTATTGGGAAATAATTCTTCAGTTTTCAAGGTTGACTCAACATAGGTAAATATCGCCAGATTTGGAATCGTCTAAGAATCATGATTATCTTACCCCAATCGGCTCACGCAGAAAAATTGTAAACGCGGAAAAGTTATCCCGCTCCTTACCGGAAGCCAATACATTACTGGCGGCAATTTTACTCATTAATTCCAGCCATTCTTCACTACTTTGCGCCACTGATAAAGTGTATTCCATTTGCGCCTCGACTATCCACTCCCAAAACCCATCCGTACAAATCAAAAAAGCGTCGCCATCGAT
>CAMBDR010000761.1 GCA_945864765.1 Janthinobacterium lividum
TGGCGCTGCTCGGCCAGCGCAGCCAGCAGCGCGCTACTGTCGGCCAAACCCATCATCTGCGCCACCAGATGACGATCTGCTTCATTGGCGGGCAGGGTGTGGGTTTGCGCATCATCCAGATATTGCAGGCGGTGTTCCAGATTGCGTAAAAAAGTATAGCTTTGCAGCAATTGCTCCACCACTTCGGGTTTTAACAGTTCACGCTCGGCCAGCTCGCGCAGGGTGAGGCGGGTGGAGCGATCCCGCAAGCCATGCTCACGCCCACCGCGTATCAATTGAAATACCTGGGCCAAAAATTCAATTTCACGAATCCCGCCGCGCCCGAGTTTGACATTATTGCTGCGATCCGGATGCAAACGCTCCTGGCGCGTGACTTCGGCGCGAATCTGACCATGCATATTGCGGATCGCATCGATCACGCCGTAATCCAGATAGCGCCGATACACAAAAGGGCGCACAATCGCATCGAGCGTGGCAATATCGCTGGCGCGCCCGGTGATGGCGCGCGCCTTCACCCAGGCGTAACGCTCCCATTCGCGCCCTTGCACAATCAAATATTCTTCCACCATATTAAAGCTGGCCGCCAAGGGGCCGGAAGCGCCATTCGGGCGCAGCGCCATATCGACCCGAAAACAAAAACCGTCTTCGGCGATTTCCGCCAGCGCGGCAATCAGTTTTTTACCCAGTCGAATAAAATATTCATGGTTGGAGAGCGATTTTTGCCCACTCGCACCTCCTTGATTTGCAGCCGTATTTGCAGCCGTATTTGCAGCAGTATCGCCGTCTTCGGCATAGGTAAAAATCAAATCGATATCGGATGAGACATTGAGTTCACCACCGCCTAACTTACCCATGCCCAGCACAATCAATTCTTGCACCTGGCCGCTGTCTTCGCCAATCGGTGGGCCGTATAAAGCTTGCATCTCGCGGCTAATGCGTTGATGCAGGGTTTGAATCGCAAAATCGGCAAATTCGGTCATGCTTTGCACCACTTCGGCTAAATCGGCCTGGCCGTTCAGGTCGCGCTCAATCAGGGTGGCGATTAACAGATTGCGCAAGCGCCGCATGGCTCTGGCATCACTCATGCCACTGGCCATTTCATTGTGTAACAGTTGCGCCAAATTACGCTCGGGCAGCGATAATGCCACCATGCTTTGCAATAACTGGCTGCGTTCAGGGGCAGCACCCAGCCAGCGTTGCACAAAGCGGGAAGCTGATTGTGGGGATGGTGAGTGCGGGGAAGGTGAGTGCGCGTGAGAAGCGGTCATGATGATAGCCCGAACAAAAGGATAGGATAGGTGAGATCATAACGCCAAACCGCCGCCAATGCGGCAGCGATGCGCCACCGATGCGATTGGATCAAATTTTTCTCAAAATTTTGCGCGAATCACTGCTTTCTGACGACAATTGGCGGTATTCTTGCGTACTACTTAGATAAATACTTGTTGGCCTACTTTTTTTGTTTTCCCATTACGCTTTTGTGTGGTTTTATTGATGTCTTCCGAAACAGGTCAATTTTCCAAATCTCGTCGTCGATTCGTCGCCTTCTGGCGAACTGTGCGCGCCAGTTATAAACTTGCCAATCTGGCATCGCATCATTTGCTCGGCTTTTGTGTCAAAACCGTGGTGTTGGCGTATTTTTTGCTGGCATTATTGTTTATATCTTTGCGTTATGTCATCTTGCCGCATGTTGATGTATATAAACATGAAATTGAGCAACTCACCAGCCGCAGCTTGGGGCGTCCGGTCAGTATTGCCAGGGTGTACGCCTCGTGGGAAGGCTTGCGGCCCCATTTATTTTTAGGCGATGTGGTAATTCGTGATAAAGATGGCCGTTCCGCGCTCACGTTGCCCAGTGTTTCGGCCACGATTTCATGGTGGTCGGTGTTGCGTGCCAGCCTGCGCTTTGATTCGCTGGAAATTGGCCGCCCCGATCTGGATATCCGGCGCGACCGGCAAGGCAAGTTATTTATTGCCGGTTTATCCATTGATACCAGCAAGCCGGGCGATGGCAGCGGCATCGATTGGTTATTGAGTCAACGCGAAATTATTATCCGTGCCGGGCGCTTGCACTGGACCGACGAAAAACGCGCCACCCCGGAACTGGTACTCGATGGCGTTACGCTGTTGGTACAAAATCAATGGCGACATCACCGTGCCGCGCTGCATGCCACCCCCCCCACCGAATTGGCCACCCCACTGGATGTGCGGGTCGATTTTCAACATCCGCCGTTTAGCAATCATGTTGCCGATTTTCGCCGTTGGAAGGGCGAATTATTCCTCGAAGTGAAAGGCACCGATTTGGCGCTGTGGAAAAAATATATCAATTATCCGGTGGATGTGTTGCATGGGACGGGTTCGGTGCGCGCCTGGATGAGTTTTGATCAAGCCAAATTAGCGGATTTAACCGCCGATTTAAGCTTGCGCGATGCCAAAGTGCGTTTGCAAGCGGATTTGCCGGTGCTGGAGCTGGCGCGCGTACATGGGCGCATTTCTGCGCGGGAACATTTTGACGCCTTGATGGCAGATGGCCAGCCCACCTTTGGTGCCAAAGGCCATATTATTCAATTGCGCGATTTTTCTTTGCAAACGCAAGATGGTTTATTGCTGGAAACTAAATTAATCGAGGAAAAATTCAGCCCCGGCAATGCCAAAACGGGGGAGAGTACCGAAGTCAAGGTCAGTGATCTGGATTTGAAAACCCTGGCTGGTTTGGCCGGACGCTTGCCACTGGCCGTGGGTAGCCGCCAATGGTTGTTTGACTTTGCGCCGCAAGGCCGAATCAAAGACTTTTCCGCCCGTTGGTTGGGGGCTTATCCCAAGCTACAGGGCTATCAGGTGCGCGGCAAGTTTGAGGGTTTGGGTTTGCAAGCGCAGGTGGCGCGCAGCTCGATCGCAAAAAATGGTAAAGAAGTGACGATCCCGGCGATTCCCGGATTTGAAAATCTGACCGGTAATATTGATGCCAATGAAGCAGGCGGGCGTTTGCAATTGGCCTCCGACGGTTTGAAGCTGGAATTGCCCGGTTATATGGGGGAGCCGCTGCTGGTGTTTCCCAAAATGAGCCTGGATGCCAGTTGGCGCATTTTGGAAGCGCAGCGTTTGAGTTTTGATATCCAACAAATGGGCTTTGAATTCGATGGCATCAC
>CAMBDR010000762.1 GCA_945864765.1 Janthinobacterium lividum
GGCGCGTAACAGGGCTTGCGGCAATTCGGCAATACATTGGCTCGGCCCCAGCCGTTGTGCAAATCCGGCGCGTTGAATCAAACTCAAGGGTTGATGGTTTAAGCCGCATAAAATTAAATGGCAGCCGCGTTTTTCGAGGAATTTATGTAAATTCTCCAATGCGTCCAAACCCGTGGTATCGATGTTGATTAGTTGATTCACCTTTAAAATCAAGACCTTGGGCGGCGTGGAATTGGGGTCAGACAAGGCCTCCACCTTATCCACCGCACCAAAAAACAGGGAACCAAACAAGCTGTACACCGCCACTCCCGGCGGAATGTCTTGCTTGAGTTGTTGGCTATTCAAGGCTTCCAGACGGGTCAGGTTGGCGACCCGATAGATAAAAAAGGCACACGCCAGAAACATGCCCACTTCCACCGCCACGGTTAAATCAAAAATCACGGTCAATAAAAAAGTGCCGACCATCACAATGCGGTAGTTCATCGAAAACTGTTTCAAGCGGACAAACTCGCGCCATTCGCCCATATTCCATGCCACCATCATTAAAATCGCGGCCAGCGTGGCCAAAGGAATGTGTGCCGCCAGCGGTGCCGCCAATAACAGAACAACAAGAATCGTGATCGAATGCAACATGCCGGAAACCGGCGAGGTGGCACCACTACGAATATTGGTGACCGTGCGCGCAATGGTGCCGGTGGCGGGCATGCCGGCAAAAAACGGCACCACCATATTGGCGATGCCTTGCGCCATGAGTTCTTGATTCGGATCATGCCGATCGTCAATCAAATTATCCGCCACGCGGGCGCACAACAGCGATTCCACCGCGCCCAGTAGCGCAATGGTCAGGGTCGGGGCGAATAATTGCTTGACTGCAACCCATTCAAAATGCGGCAATTGAAACGCGGGTAAAGTTTGCGGAATGCTGCCAAATTTACTGCCGATGGTGGTAATTGGAATTGGAAACAACATGACCAGAGCCGTGCCCATCACCAACACCACCACCGGGCCGGGCAGGATGGTCATCATTTTCCAGATGCGCGCCCAAACGGTGACGGGCTTGTGTGGTGCCTCCAGCGGGGCAGACAGATTGGGTTTGGGCCACAAAAATAAAATGAGTAAAGAACTGGCACTCAAAAGCAGGGCGATGAAATCCACTTTTTGCGCGTATTGATACAAAATGGCCACTTGCGCCAAAAAATCACCTGGCATTTTGGGAATCGGCAAGCCAAAAAAGTCTTTCAGTTGGGATAGCGCAATCAAGACCGCAATGCCGTTGGTAAACCCGATCACAATCGGCACGGGTACAAAGCGAACCAGAGAGCCGAGCCTGAATAAGCCCATCAGAAACAATAACACCCCGGCGAAAATCGTACATAAAAACAAATTCGCCACGCCGTAGCGTTCAATAATGCCATAAATAATGACAATGAAAGCGCCGGCTGGCCCGCCAATTTGTACGCGTGACCCACCCAGGGCAGAAATCAGAAAACCCGCAATAATGGCGGTGAATAAGCCACTGCTGGGCGGCAAGCCGGAAGCGATGGCAAAGGCCATGGCCAAGGGCAGGGCGACCACACCCACGGTTAAACCGGCAACCGTGTCTTGCAGCAAGCTTTGCCGATTATAGTTGACCAGCGCGTCGAATAAGCGTGGCCGAAAGTTCAGAGATAATTTCATTGAGATAATTTCCTGACGAGCGATGCTCAAAAATAAGCCTGATTAGATTAGCCTGATTACATTGGCCAGATCATAATAAGGCCTATTGTAGTGCAATTCGGTGCGCCACCCCACATTCAACTTAATTTATTTGCAACTTAATTATTTCCAACCATATTTAATGCCAATGCCTCTGCCACGCGGATACCATCCACTGCGGCCGACAAAATCCCGCCCGCATAACCCGCGCCTTCCCCGGCGGGATACAAACCCTGGGTGTTCAGGCTTTGCAAGCTTTGTTCGTCGCGTTTAATGCGGATCGGTGATGAGGTGCGGGTTTCCACGCCCGTGAGCAAGGCGTCGGCCATAAAATAACCGGGCACTTGTTTATTGAATGCGGGAAACGCTTCGCGCATGGCGCTAATTGCGTACTCGGGTAGGGCGCTGCTTAAGTCACCCAAAGTGATGCCGGGTGTGTACGAGGGCAGCACGCTACCGAGCGCGGCGGACGCGCGGCCAGCGACAAAATCGCCCATTAATTGCGCTGGCGCATTGTAATTACTGCCGCCCAATTCAAACGCGCGCGCTTCCCACTGCCTTTGCAAGGCCATGCCCGCCAAAGGGTGGCCGGGGTAATCGTCGGGGGTAATGCCAACCACAATGGCGCTATTGGCATTGCGCTCATTGCGTGAATATTGGCTCATGCCATTGGTTACCACGCGCCCCGGTTCCGAGGCTGCCGCCACCACAGTGCCGCCGGGGCACATGCAAAAACTATACACCGCGCGCCCGTTGGCTGCGTGATGCACCAGTTTATAATCCGCCGCGCCCAAAATTTTATTGCCGGCATTGGGGCCAAAACGGCAGCGGTCGATTAAGCCTTGCGGGTGTTCTACCCGAAAGCCGAGTGAAAACGGTTTGGCTTCCACATACACGCCGCGTTGATATAGCATTTCAAAGGTATCGCGCGCGCTATGCCCAATCGCGAGCGCCAGATGGTGGGTAGGAATATATTCACCATCGGCCAATTGCACGCCTTGCACTTGCTGGTTTTGGATGTCGATATCCACCACCTTGGCTTCAAAGCGGATTTCGCCACCCAGCGCAATAATATTGGCGCGCATTTGTTCCACCATTTTGACCAGGCGGAAGGTGCCGATATGCGGCTTGCTAACGTAGAGAATTTCTTCCGGCGCGCCTGCTTTGACGAATTCGGTGAGGACTTTGCGGCCATAGTGTTTGGGGTCTTTGATTTGGCTGTAGAGCTTACCGTCAGAAAAGGTGCCTGCGCCGCCTTCACCAAATTGTACGTTTGATTCCGGGTTGAGCACCCGTTTGCGCCACAGGCCGAAGGTATCTTTGGTACGTTCGCGCACCGATTTGCCTCGTTCCAAAATCAGCGGGTTAAAACCCATTTGTGCCAAAATCAAGCCAATGAATAAGCCGCAAGGCCCCATGCCGATAATCACCGGGCGGTTTTGC
>CAMBDR010000763.1 GCA_945864765.1 Janthinobacterium lividum
TTGCGCTCATCATGCACGCCGTCCTGCAACAAACTGTCGCCGCGATTGACCGCCTCGCGAATTTCGGCGGGCACGGTGGTGTGGAGTTTGTCTTGCTTGCCGGACAACCAAACCACATTGTACAAACCGCTACGCAACGCGCTGCGGAATTCGGCTTCGGTGGTGATGATCAGATAACGCACGCCAAGCTTTTGCAGCGTTTGTTCGACGATCTGCCGCCGTGCGACCAGACATGCGGGTTCTTGTTCGCCGTCATTGCAGGCCAACAACACCAACACCCGACCACCCGCCACGCCTTGCACCACTGTTTCGAGCTTGATCGGCGGCGGGGCGATGGTGAAATTGTCTTGCGCCAAGGTCAGCGACTTGCCACCGACTGTGGCTTTCAACACCGCAAGATAGGTATCCCCTGGCTTGGCAGTGCTGGTAGCCCAACCGTTCCCGCCGCTGTATTGCGCATTTTGCGCCAGATCGGTTTGATACGGATACTCGGCCACCACGGTTTGTGTCTGCGGATCAATGATCGCCACCGTCAGGGGCAAGCCGGTGAAAGCGCTATTACCCTGGTTGGAAACGGTGAAGACAAACGAGGCGGTGTCACCGACCGGCACGGCTTTCGGATTCACAACGATCACCCCGCCCAAACCGACGCCGCTGGTGCTACTGTCGGCCACATTGAAAGTCGTTTGTGCTTGCGCCAACACGGTTCCTTGCAAATCGCTCACGGTCAGGCGTGCGGAATAATCACCCGCAACACCAAAGTTCAGCGGGTAGTCGTACTGCCAGGTCTTGCTGCTTTGGCTCGGCAATTGTGCCAGGCTTTCGCCCGCGATGAAGTACGACACGCTGGCCGGGGTTTGCACATGGGTGCTGATGCGCAAATCGTTGAAGGCACGATTGAGGCCGACATTGCTGATCTGATCAGTGATCTTCACGGTTTCATTCGGTTGATAGCGTTGTTTGTCGGTACGAATCAAGGCTTGTAACAAGCTTGCTGCGCCATCGTCGCCCGGCGTCACCGCAAATTTGGCCTGCGCCTTGCCTACAAAGCTGCCAACGCTGTTGTACAAGGAGGCAACCACTTTATAATTCTCGCCCGCCAACACCCTGCCTGTATTCCAGATAGCCGCCAGATCAAGGCTGGCACTGGCACCAAGGCCGGTAAAGGGCACATCAGCCAAGTTGGCAAGCAAGCCACCATCGGGCGCGTAGATCGCAAACTTGACCGTCCCGGCGGACAAATTAACACCACTGTTGTTGACTTGTGCGCGAATATTGACCAGGGTATCAGCCGGATAAGCGGGTCGGTCTGTGGCAACGCCCAGATCAAGGAAGGCCGATGCCTGAACACGCGGCACCGGGACCGGTGCCTTGACCACGCTGCTGGTGAAGCTGTTTTTGAACTGCAAATAGGCATCGCTCGACACTGGCCGCACTTCATCCACACCCATATTTTGCAGCGCCAGATCGAAGTTGATGGTTCGCCCGGCATGGGTGACGCCAATCATGTTCCAGCGCACCGAGGTACTGCCGTCGGGGTTGTTGATGGTTTCAGTGACTGGCACATCCGGGTTGCTCATCGTTACATTCGGGGCAAAGGTCAAGTTAAGATCGGTATCGATTCCACCCAGTCGATCAAGCACGGTCGGCAACCAGATCGCCACCCACGTGGTCGCGGCGAAGCGCGTGCTGAGAATGCCGTTTTCAGTGGCCCAACTGCCATCGTTGCTTTGGCGCGCCAACAGCAAACGAATCGCGTTTTGCACAATGGCGTCTTTGGCGGACGGATTGAGCACATCGAGTGCCACCCCGACTTGCGCGGTCACCATCGAATCACTGCCATACGAGGAATACCGTCCCCAGCCGCCGTCGCTGCGCACCCGGCTGCGCAGGGTTTGTCCAAGTTGGTCGAGTTTGGTTTGCAGCGCATCGGCACGCGCCTGCCCTTTATAGTATTGCTTGGCACTGTTCAAGCCGATCATGCATTGTGCAAGATTGATGTTGTCGCTATCGCTGGTGTTACAATTGCTTTGCAACCAGGTAGTGGCTTTATCAACATTTCCCACCAGGCGAGTTTGCCAGGCGGCCAAATCCACCGGGGCACTGTCAAGGCGATAAATTGCACTATCAGAAGGACGGGTAAAGACAATCTCACCATTGGGTTTGCGCGCAATCCCGGCGGTACCTTGGTAAAGCAGGCGCTCCCCATGCCAATCCTGACTAAAATAAAACAGTGCGTAGCTATCACTGGTAACATACCAGCCATTGTCTGCCGCCACGATATTGCGCGGACTGCCGGTTGTGGAAACACTGCCCATCCAGTTCACCACCGACTCCGCCTTGGCCTCGGTGTTATAGCGCAAAATCGAACCGGCACCGTAATTGACGACGATCAGGTTCTGCTTGGCATCAAACGCCATACCCGTCGGGCCGTTAAGCGGCGCGCCACTGGCAAATACGGTGGCATTGCCGTTGGCGTCAAGCTTGCTGATTTTATTGTCCCAATACGAACCGATATACAGTACGCCGTTTTGATCAAACGCCATGCCACTGGCACGCTCGCGGCTAAACAGCGTCAGCACGCCGTCCGTACTGCGCTTCATTACCCCGCCATAGGTAGCGATGAAAGCACTGCCATCGTCGTTGAACAGAATTTTGGACGGATTGTTTAAACCGCTGGCCCAAGTCTGTTTGTCGCCATTGGGCTTGATTTTAGTAATTTGGTTGAGGTTGTAATCAGAAGCATACACATTGCCTTCATTATCTGTCGCCAAATAGTAGGGTGTTCCCGCCGAAGTCGCTATTTTCGTGCTGCTGTGGGTTTTGGCGGTGCCCGATGGCATTGCCGTCACCGACTGCATGGTATCGACCATAAATTTAAGATTGACTGCGGTATTGGCTTGGTCGCTCGCCCACCATCCGGCACCGTGGTCTGCCGTCCAGCGCCCATCACCGCCCTGTTGCGCTGCCAGGTAATTACTCCCTTTTACCAGCGTCGAGGCAATTTCTTCTTTCTTGTTCCAGGCATTCAAGGCCCAATAGCCGAGCATCGACTGGGTGCGAAAATAGGCACCGTGCCCGTCAATATAGCCGCCTTCCTGCTGGCGCAGGGTCAACGAATTCAACAGCAC
>CAMBDR010000764.1 GCA_945864765.1 Janthinobacterium lividum
ACGATCACAGCTATTATTTGCGCCGTCGATACATCCGAAACCGTTCATCATGATCCGCCGCGCGTTTGCCCTGCCATAATAATTCCCACTCTTTGCCCTTAAAATCGCGCGTCATCTTGTCATCGCGTGGAATTTTTATCTAACAAATAAGGTTGGTTTGTGATTGCGCAACGGACTACTATCTAAATAGTGGCTTCGTCCAACTAGCAATGAAAATAGTGCTTGCAATCATGGTTTTGGTGTGAAATAATTTGACCTGGTTTCTTGAGTTTTAGTTTGTTTTTGTACTTCTTTTTTAATATTGAAGTTTCCATCCATAACTTTTCCGTGCCAAATGAAAATATTCATCATTTCTGATCTGCATCTCGGCGGACGCCCCCATCCTGAAAATGGCACTGAAAACGGTGTCGCAAGCCCATTGGGTTCGCAAATTTGCCACGCCTACGCGGAGCTAACGCAATTCATTGATTGGGTCGCTTCGCAAGGATCGGGCGATGTGCCAGTGGAACTGGTAATCAATGGCGATATTGTTGATTTCTTGATGGAGGACGATTACCAAGCTGATCCTGATGCCGTCCCCTGGCTGCCAGATGAGGCACGTGTTTTGGAAAAATTAAAACTCATTATCAAACGCACGCGCGAGACAAATCAGCGTGGGCCATTTGAAGCAATGGCGGATCTTTTGGCGAATGGGCAATTGCTGACCTTTATCTTGGGCAATCATGATGTTGAACTATCCTTGCCTGCGGTACGGCGGTATCTGGAAGAAGATGTTTTCAAGATTGGGGCAAGTGGTAGATTCCGCTTTATTTATGATGGCGAGGCATATGTTCGGGGTGATTTACTGATTGAACATGGTAATCGTTATGACCCTTGGAATGTTGTCGATCACAGCGCGTTGCGCCAAGAACGATCCATGCTCTCGCGTGGATTCGGCAAGCAAATGGGTGAGCGCGAAAGCGGGCATTTTTTGCCACCCCCAGGATCAGTTATGGTAACAAAAGTCATTAATCAAGTTAAAAAAGAATATCGGTTTGTCGATTTGCTGAAACCGGAGAGTCATGTGGTTTGTGCAATTTTGTTGGCAATTATTCCCAAGTTAAGCCATGTAATGCATGCAATTCTGCTGGCCTCGGATCAGCAAAAAAATAAATCTGCTACCGGAACATACCAACCTGCCCTTAGTGGACAACTTTCGGCCACCACGAATAAAGGTGGTTTAACCTTAGAAAAATCCTTGAAACAGGTATTTGGTAATGACGCAACCATTTTTGACATCAACCCGGTCAAAGCGGGATCGCAGCTTGCCGCCAGTGAAGCTTGGGGGAAAGTAAAAAATTTCAGTAGCAATATTCCAAAATATATTGCTGATAAGACCTCGTTATTGGCCGATTCATTCGCTGATCAAAAATTGAAACCACTTCATTTAGCCTTGCGGAAATGGCGAGATGAGCATGTCGTTAGCCCTACATGGGAAGACCCGAGTTATTTGGCGGCTGTGGCCGAGATCGGAACTGAAGGCAAATTCAATTATGTCGTTTTCGGGCATACGCACTTACCAAAACACATGAAAGTGTCCTGCAAAGAACGAGAAATTACCTATCTCAATACGGGAACTTGGGCGGATACCATGCAGATCCCAAGCGCAGTTTTTACCGACAGTGCGATTGAAGATGGGGCATTGCAAGAATTTGTTAATAATCTTAAGGCTAATCGACTTGATGCTTATGTTAAACGCCAATTAAGCTATGTCATGATTGAATTTGATGGTAATAAAGTAACCAATGCTCAGCTCGCAGAATTTAGTGGCACAGGGATTATAAAATGACGCTCAAGCAGATGGTGGCAAGGCTAAGCGCTGGTACGGATGATGATCCAAGCTTTAGCAACGGCTCTGCTTGGTTCATTAATGATCAATATGCCCTGACAGCGTTGCATTGTGTCCAAGGGGAAGACGGCGAACCATATAAATGCATTGCCCTGAAAATTTTTGGCGTGACAAATCCAATCCCGGTCGAAATGGTTGATTTTGAGAAAAAGCTAGATGTTGCATTGCTAAAAATCAGCGCGGCGACGCTTCCTGCGGCGAACGCTATACCTATCTTGCCATTGGCACGGCATTTGGGCGCACGCGACGACAGAATTTTGATGCATGGCCATCCTGCGCAATCACTGAGGGCCAGCCCGGACGGCGTTTCAGTCAGCGGAAGGATAAACGATCCTTGCCATCCTTATAATGGGTTGGCAGGTGAGCTGGACTGCAAAGTTATTCAATGCAACGACATCAGTGTCCCCGCCTTGAATGGTAGTAGTGGCTTGCAAGGCATCTCTGGTGGGCCAGTTATTCTTGATCGCAACAACATGGGTGTTGCAGTGATAGGTTTGGTCATCGAAGACGGCTTGAACGGGGGGTACATCCACGTCAGTCCTATTACAGCCATTGCCGCGAGATTTACTCAAGTGCAAGCGGCGCTGGAAAATTCAACGCATGTTAATACAGATGATAATCGCATTTGCATATCATTGGCTAAGGGTGGTACATCCTTGGATTGGTCTGCCAACATTCCTCCCACAGATATCGGGCAACTTTGGCGGGAGCCAAAGCAGGGGAAATATGAGCTGCACATCGGTGCAAAACTATCTGAACTTGGCCCGGCGGCAAAAGCATTAACGCGACTGGCAATTTATTCAGGCGTTAAGGCTATTCATTCACCTGACAAGGATTCGTGGGCTAAGCGGTTCAATACCACGCCCCATCCTGAACTAAATGTAGTAGCGGCACCAGGCACATCACCAGCCAAAGGACAAAATCACACCACAGGAGATTTGGCTGACATTATTCAGGCAGCGCTTAATAATGAGCTATTGATTTTATTGAATGACCAATTATTTACCTGCCTGGATAATAATGAAGATTGCGAAATTGGATGTGAAATTGAGCAGCAGCTACGTGATGCAATGTGGACAATTTGGCAGACGTGGCACCATTCGCTTACCGCCAATGCCGCATTATTGACGAGTTTTCTGGTTCGGGTTTTTAGCTTGGATGGGGCTGCAACCATTAATCATGATGCATTGCTGATGATTGGCCCAAGTGCCGAGGTCAAGAAGCAACTGCTACATGCGACTA
>CAMBDR010000765.1 GCA_945864765.1 Janthinobacterium lividum
TATTTGGTGAATGCGCAAACCTTGGCTACGGCCGGGTTTGCCAAACCTGCCGAATTATTATTGGAGCGGGTACAGCAGCACGCGCCGGAAAATGCGATGGCGCACACGATTGTATGCGCGCACTGGCATGAGGCGAAAAATCTGGCGCGCGCCAAAACCGAATGTGCGGCCCTGATCAAACGCCACCCCGACTTTGCACCCGCCCTCACTTTGGTGGGGGATATTGCCTTGCAAGACGGTGACGCGACGCTGGCCAGCCAGCGCTATCAGCGCGCGGTAGAACAAGGGGTGGGGGCCGATGCGCTGTACGCCAAAATCCGGCTGGCTTTGTTGCGCCCTGACACAAAAAAACCTGAGCTGCTGGCCTTTGTAAATGAGATCAAGCGCAAAATCGACCAGCATGATGAAGACCCGGAACAAGCGTTGCGGCTGGCGATGCTGTATGCGGGAATGGGGCAAGTTGAGGCGGGGATAAAGGCGCTGGAGGCGGCAGTGCTGGGTGGGTATAGCAATCGCCATTCTTTGGAAAGTGACCCGCATTTGGCTGCGCTGCGCAATGATGCGCAGTTTGGGCGGGTGATGGGTTTGTTAAATGCGCGGCTGGAGCAGGAGCATAAGAAGATGCAGGGGTTGATCGAGAGCCAAGCTAATTAGTCATTTGTGAAAGAATGTCTTCGGCCAAACTGCGTACTTCGGCCGGGGCATCCAGCAAGGCTTCTTTTTCACCGTTTGCAGCACGTAGTGCCAATGCAAATGGTTGCAGGAAGCCAGCGTAAATACTCCGTTCCATGAGTTCACACAGGGCATTGCCGGAACCGATGGCGCGGATTTGATAACACTGCTGTTTCAAGTTGGCGAAGGCATTTCCCTCGCCTTGCCAGGCTTGTTCGGCCAAGGCATCAAGGGATTGCAGGGCCAAATCGCTATTGCCTAACCAGCAATGTGCCTGCAAACGCAAAGGATAATCCGAAGCTTCTGCCATTTGCAGCGCAAGGCGATATTGTTCCGTGGCTTCCGCCTTACGCTTGGATACTGCAAACATCTGTCCCAGGTTCGCAGGCGAATCATCGAGCGCCGCGCTGTTTCTTGTCTGGCGCGGCACTGGCCATTCACCATAGTCGCGCACTTGCTCTACCTTATGTGTGTCTCGCGCCATTTCTCTGGAATATTCGATGCCGCGTGATTTTGCCATACTCTGCATCTCGGCCTTGCTATACCAAAGTTGCATAAACTCAAGCAAACATCCAACCCGCGCGCGTGCATTACGCGGGGAATTTCGCATCAAGTACCAAATATTAAAAAAGCGCTCGCTAACCTGATACCCCTGGCGTTTTCTGCCACTCAAACTCACTTTTTCAACCAAGCCTTCTTGCTCCAGTCGCAACAACTGCGCACTCACCAGGCCCACCGCAATGCCCGAACCATCGGAAAGCGCTTTGGCGCTAATCGGTGCCCAGCTTTCCATCACATGCGCCAAAACCTTACGCATTTGATCGGCCAGAATTTCCAGCCTTGCCTTATACAAGGGCGTCAATGCATCCAGCAAACGCTCAAGGTCAGAACGCACGCTCTCTTGCCCACCCGCCGCAAACATTTCATACAAGGTGATGGTGGTGCGCGGGTTCCCGCCCGCAAACTGGCGCATTGCGCGCAAGCGCTCGGGGCGCGCATCCAGCATGCGCCTGACCTCCTGTTCTGCCGCATCACCACCTAAACCGCGCCCCGCACCAAAGGTACGCGCCAGTGCCAAAATGGCGGTTTGCATTTCCAGCAGCGTCAGTGGCCGCAATTCAATCAGTTGAAAAAAATCCAGAAAGGCATCGCTGTACAAACCGCTCACCTCCAGCGGCTGATAACTCCCTCCCAGCCAAAAAAAGTGCGGTGAATGCTGCAACACCTTGCGCACCCGCCACAGCGCAGTCGCGCCACCATCCGGGCTACTTCCGCGTTTATTGGCCGCCGCTCCCGCCAAATTGGCAAACAACAAATCGGTATTATCCATCAACAATACCAGCCGTTTTTGGTGCTGCTCACACCATTGGGCAAGCCATGCCAAAGCCGCTTCTTCCCTTGCTACCATGGGCATCTGGCCCAATTTCAGCAATTGCGCATCGATCAATTCAATCGGCAAACCTTGCCGCTCCAGCGTATCAGCCAAAGCCCCTACCACATTGCTCCACAGCTCGCCAGGCGTACTCACCGTGTATTGTTCTTCAGGAAACCGCAATGCCAACCAGGTTTGATTAGCCTTGGCATCCTCATTCACCGCCAGCGCCACGCGTTGCAACAAGGTGGATTTACCCATGCCGCGCTGCCCGGTAATGAGCATATGCTGCGGCACACCGCCCGCTGGCACGGCGCGAATCGCATCCATAATGGTCGCCAATTCGCGCTGCCGCACCACAAAAATGGCGCGCAACTCATCGGCACTCCATAAATGGGGGTTATATTTGGCGCTCGCCCCAATCCCCTGCCCGCCACCCCAGCCACCACGCAACCCGGCAAAAACAGATTCAGACATGATTGCGCCCCCAATAATCCCGCAGCAAAAAGGATAAAAACCTGACGCGACTATCGGCATCCGGTGGACTCAAATACCCTTCTTCCTGCAATTTACTTAACATATTTTGCAAGCGCACCGCGCGCGCTTCCACGTCTGGTTCCAGCTTGGCAAGCCGGGAATACAATTGTTTTTGCGTCAAACCATCCGCTTTTTTGGCCAAGGCCGTTAAAATCAACTTAACAAAATCCAGATCCGGCGCTTTCAAGTCGCGCGCCAATCTTTGCTCCCAATGCACAAAGCGTGATCGGCTTGACAGCAAGCGCTCATACGCATCCTCCACATCGCTGGCAATCAACTCCTTGAGCGCGCCCATGCCTAAACCTTCATCTCGCCTGTCACGCGCAGCTTGCATGGTTTGATCCAACAACAGACAAAGATAATAAGGCGACAGCCAACCAACCCGATCACACAATTGCGCCACCGTTGCATCAACCATCATCCAATCTTCGGCCTGGGCAAATTTGCGCACCATCTCAATGGCTACGGCGCGCTTAAACGGCCCAATCGGATATTCATAACAATCATTCACCTGCGCGCTCAAACCATAAACTTCCAACAAGGCATTC
>CAMBDR010000766.1 GCA_945864765.1 Janthinobacterium lividum
AGCACATCACGCCGCGCGCTCAAACCAATCTGCTCCATCACTTGTTCGGCGCGCTGTTTAGCGTCCGCCAAGCCCGACAAGCGCTGCCAAAACGAATAGCGATAACCCAGCGTCCACAGCACCGCACAGCGCAGATTTTCAAATACCGACAAATTATGGAAGATATTGCTGATCTGAAAGCTGCGCGCCAGGCCAAGACGATTGATTTGATACGGGCGCAGATGGCTGATTTCTTGTCCATTCAAGCGAATGCTGCCGGAAGTGGCAGCAAAGCGCCCGGAAATTAAATTAAACAGCGTCGATTTCCCCGCGCCATTAGGGCCAATCAAGGCGATACGCTCACCTTGCGCCACATCCAGATTGGCACCGCGAATAATTTCAGACGGGCCAAAACTCTTACGTACATTTTGCAGCGATAAAGCCATACTCATTTCGCCTGCCTCCGCTGTAAAAAACTGAGCCAAGCCACACTGGCCGCCAATAACAGGCCTGCCAACCACCATACGCCACTGGCGTGCGGGTCAATCGCAATGCCAAACAACTGCAAGCTGCCGCTATTTTCATCATTGCGCTGATAAATACTCTCGACCAGCAAAATCATGCCGCCCATCAGGGGCAATAAACCGGCCAGCCAAGCCAGCAAAGTTTTAATTTGCCCCAATTTAACCATAAACCAGGCGCGCAACAGCAAACTGGCCAACCCACCGGGGGCCCACATCACCATGCCGATGAAAAACAGGCCCAGATACAATTGCCATGCCTTGGTCACTTCCGACAACGTGACGGACATGATGACGCCAACAATCGCACCGATCATGGGGCCAACAAAAAAGCCCACGCCACCGATAAAGGTAAACAACAACACCGCACCGGAACGGATGGCACTGACATTTTCAGCGCTGACAATTTCAAAATTAATCGCCCCCAAAGCGCCCGCAATACCAGCAAAAAACGCCGACAAAATCAAACTGAGGTAGCGCACCCATTGCGTGTCGTAGCCAATAAACTCGACCCGTTCCGGGTTGTCGCGCACGGCGTTGAGCATGCGCCCCAGCGGCGTGTGGGTGAAAGCAAACATGGCCATGGCGCAGATGAAGAGCCAAAACGCGATCAGGTAATACACTTGAATTTGCGGACCAAAATTGATACCCAGCAGCGCAGTGCCGATGACGCGATTGGTACTCACCCCACCCTCCCCGCCAAAAAAGCCGGGGAACATCAAAGAACAAGCCGAAACCAATTCGACGATGCCCAGCGTAATCATGGCAAAGGTGGTGCCCGATTTACGCGTGGTGACATAGCCAAACAAAATGCCAAAACCCATGCCCGCAAACCCGCCAACCAAGGGAATCAACACCAAAGGGCAAGGCAGCGTCGCCAAACCAGCCAAATTCATGGTGTGGATTGCAATAAACGCGCCCAAGCCAGAATACACCGCATGCCCAAATGACAGCATGCCGCCTTGGCCCATGAGGATATTGTAGGACAACGCAAAAATCATCATCGTGCCCATTTGCGAGAGCAGTGACAGTGCGCTGGCGCTTTTAAAAGTCAAAGGTGCCACTACCAACAGCAGGGCAAAACCACCCCACAACATCAGGCGCGAACGCACGGGTACTTTGTCTAAAACCAAGGTGCTCATATGATCAATCCTCCCTCGTTCCAAGCAGCCCCTTGGGCCGGAAGATTAAAATCAACACCAGCAACACATAGGGCAACACAGGCGCTATGGTGGAAATTTTCAGACTCAGTAGCGCATTCGGTGCCAGCGTCATTCCTAAACTCTGCGCCAGGCCACCCAAAGAATGATCCATTGCCACCGCAAAAGTCTGCACCACGCCAATCAACAACGATGCCAATAAAGCGCCGCCCAAAGAACCCATGCCGCCCACCACCACCACCACAAAAATAATGCTGCCCACACTGGCCGCCATACCCGGGTCGGTAATGAATGAATAGCCGCCGATCACCCCGGCCAAGCCGGCCAAAGCGCAACCACCGCCAAATACCAGCATAAACACACGCGGTACATTATGGCCCAGCGCTTCTGCCGCATGCGGGTGGGTTAAGGCCGCCTGGATCACCAAACCAATCCGGGTTTTGGTGAACAGGGTGTAAATGGACACCAACATCGTCAATGCCACCAACATGGTGAAAGCGCGATACATGGGGAAAGTGGTGCCAAAGGCGGTAAATAAAGCAAAATCCAATTGTTTGGGTATCGAGACCGGCATCGCCGCACGGCCCCAGATTAACTGCACCAATTCAACAATCACATACGATAAGCCAAAGGTAAACAATAACTCGGGAATATGGCCATATTTATGCACCCGGCGCAAACCAAATCGCTCCACCAATGCGCCCAGCACCCCCACCAACAAGGGGGCCAGAACCAGTCCAAACCAAAAATTCGTGCGTGAACTGATGGCATAGCCAAGGTAAGCGCCCACCATATAAAAACTGGCATGCGCAAAATTGAGCACGCCCATCATGCTAAAGATGAGCGTGAGTCCCGATGAGAGCATAAATAGCAACAGCCCGTAACTGAGGCCATTGAGTAAGGTAAAGAAAGTAAATTCCACCTGAACCCTTATTTGGCCGGACGCTTCATTTGACAAGAAGTGGGTTGCGTTGCCAAATACGCATCAATTTTTTGATTGATGCGCCAGCCGTAACCCGTGTTTTCTTGATCGTACTTGACATCTTTGCCATTGGTTTTGGTCCAGGTAGCGATATACAAAGGTTGTTGCATTTGATGATCCACTTTTTGCATGACCACTTCGCCATTCACACTTTGCACGCGCATGCCTTCCATGGCAAATGCCACTTTGACCGGATCGATTGACTTACTTTCTTTTATCGCTTTGGCGAGCATCGACATCGAGCTATGGGTTTGCGCGGTGTAAAAGTCATCGTTATATTTCTTTTTGAAGCCTTCAACAATTTCTTTACCACTAAAGGTTTCATTATTGGGCAACCAGTTACCGATAATGCGGGTGCGATCCGCGCCCGACGCACCCATGGCGGTGGGCACGCCACTGGTCACGGCGTAAAAGGTGTAAAACGTGGCTTTCAAATCGGCGTCTTTGGCGGCACGGATCAGCAGTGACAAATCCGCCCCCC
>CAMBDR010000767.1 GCA_945864765.1 Janthinobacterium lividum
CAATGCGCGCTGCCGCCAACACCAAATCCTGATTGTTTTGCGCCGCTTCTTCCAGCAATTGATTCAAAACCGGATCTTGCCACGCCTTCCACCATTGCAAATAATCGACTTGCGCGCTGGTTTGTGCCGCATTCACGCCCGTTGGCAAACGGGCGGGCGCAGTCAATTTTTCCTGCAATTTTGGCAGTGCCGGATTCGATTCAGGCACATTGGCGCAACCAACCAAAGCGGCAAGCAGCAGGCCCGCCACCAGAGAAGATATCGGCAAGCGTAAGGACAAAGCAAAAGGTAACGGTTTGCTGTTCAACATACTCACTCCTTCACCGCGCTATGGGCAAGCCCGGGGTGACTTGGTTCAGGATGTTCAAAATCCTGCGGCGTGGTTTTTAAGCGGCGATCATTAAACAATTTAAAAAACAGCGGCACAAAAAAGATCGCCAAAAAGGTTGCACCCAACATACCGCCCAACACCCCGGTGCCCAGCGATTGGCGCGCCCCCGCGCCCGCCCCATTCGAAAACGCCAGCGGTGCCACGCCCAAAATAAAGGCCAACGATGTCATTAAAATCGGCCTGAAACGCAAACGCGCCGCCTCCAGCGCCGCCGCCACGGGCGCATAGCCTTCATGCACTTTCATGACGGCAAATTCCACAATCAAAATCCCGTTCTTGGCCGATAAACCCAATAAGGTGACCAAGCCAATCTGAAAATACACGTCATTGGTAAAGTGGCGCAAATACACCGCCAGCAAAGCGCCAAAAATACCAAACGGCATGGCCAATAACACCGAAAACGGCAAAGACCATTTTTCATATTGCGCAGCCAAAATCAAAAAGATCATCACCACCCCCGCCGCCAAAGCCAGCGTACCGGCATCACTGCTGCGTTTTTCCTGAAACGAGGCACCGCCCCAGTCATAAATCACGTCAGCAGGCAAGACCTCGGCGCTCACCCGCTCCATGGCCGCAATGGCCTGGCCGGAACTAAAACCGGGTTTGGCTTCGCCCAATATTTTAATCGCGGGCAGCCCGTTAAATCGCTCCACCGAATCCGGCCCAGAAACAAAACTCACCTTGGTAAAGGCACGCATCGGTATCATTTGCCCACTGCCAGAGCGCACAAACAAATTGCCAATGTCTTCCGGCTTGGAGCGATACTGGGCATCGGCTTGCAATTGCACGGTGTAAATCCGCCCGTTTTTATTGAAGTCATTCACATAATAACTACCCAGCGTGGCGGCCAGGGTGTTATACACATCCGACAACACAATGCCCATGGCGCGCGCCTTGTCGTTATCCACATCGACATATAATTGCGGCGAATTGGCTTGAAACAGCGATTTAACGCCCGCCAGTTCCGGCCGTTTATTGGCTTGCGCCAAAAATTCCGGCAACACCTCGGCCAGACGCCGCACCCCACCCTCGCCTTTATTGCGCAGGTAAAACTCAAAACCGCCGGTTTGGCCCACACCCTGAATAGCAGGCGGGCTGAAAAACAGCGGCAAGCCTTGTTTGATGCCCGCATTTTTGCCATACGCCTGGCCTACCAGCTCCTTGGCCGATTGATTGCGCTCAGCCCACGGGCGCAAGGGGAAAAACATGGTCGCGGTGGACGACTTTAAACCGCCGCCACCCAAAATATCCAGCCCCACCAGGGCGGCGATATTGGCGATATTTTTATTGCCCTTCATATTCGCTTCCACTTGTTTGGTCACGGCATCGGTACGGTCCATGGCCGCGCCTTGTGGCAACACCACAACCCCCAGGAAATAACCCTGATCTTCATCCGGCACCAAGCCGTTGGGCACGGCTTTCCACAACACCCCGGTCACCGCCACCATGGCCCCAAACAAGAAAATACCTAACAGCGCGCGCCGCATTAAAAAACCCACGCCCTGGGTGTAGCCTCGCGTCAAAGCCAAAAAGCCGCGATTAAACACGGCAAAAAAGCCCCCAAAAACCCGACTTGGCCGATGCCCACCCGGTTTTAATAACAGGGCGCACAATGCCGGGGTCAGGGTGAGTGCGACAAAGCCGGACAAGATCACCGCAATCGAGATGGTGACCGAAAACTGCCGATACAATTCACCCGCCAAACCGCCCAAAAACGCAATCGGGCCAAATGCGGCCACCAGCACCAACACAATCGCAATCACCGGGCCGGTCACTTCGTGCATCGCTTCTATCGCCGCCGCTTTCGGGTCCATGCCCTCTTCGCGCATCAGGCGCTCGACGTTTTCCAACACCACAATCGCATCATCCACCACAATCCCGATCGCCAACACCATGCCAAACAGGGTCAGCGTATTAATGCTATAGCCCAGTAAATGCAAACCCGCCAGCGTACCGATCAGGGAAACCGGCACCGCCAGCGTGGGAATAATGGTGGCACGCCAGCTTTGTAAAAACACAAACACCACAATAAACACCAACACCATCGCTTCGCCCAAGGTCTTTAAAACTTCGATGATCGATTCGGTCACAAAAGGGGTAGTGTCGTAGGGGGTGGCATAGGTCAGCCCTTCGGGGAATTTGGCTTTAAGTTGCTGCAAGCGCGCTTCCACCGCTTTGCGCGTATCCAGCGCATTGGCCCCGGTTTGCAGAAAGATGCCCAGGTTGGCAGAATGATGGCCGTTAATGCGGCCGCGCAAATTATAGTCACGCGAGCCCAACTCCACCCGCGCCACGTCAGACAAACGCACACTGGCCCCGCCTTTACTGGTTTTGAGCAAGATATTGGCAAAATCCGCCGCTTCCAACAAGCGCCCTTTGGCAGTCACGGTGAGGGTCAGTTCTTCGGTATTGCCCGGTGTGGCACCGATTTTACCCGCCGCATATTGGGCGTTTTGCTCGCCCACGGCATTGGCAATATCGTTCACGGTAATGCCCAGTTGCGCCATGCGGTCGGGCTGCATCCAGATGCGCATGGCATAATCATTGGCACCAAAAATCTGCACATTGGTGGTGCCGGGTACGCGCTTGATTTCATCCAAAATATTTTGACTGACATAATTGGATAAAAACAGCCGGGAATAACGATCATCCGGCGCAAAAAAGGCCGCCACCACCAAAAAATTGGCCGAACTTTTTGATACCGTGACGCCTTGCCGCCGCACTTCCTGCG
>CAMBDR010000768.1 GCA_945864765.1 Janthinobacterium lividum
GCGCAAGGATGGTTCGATTTTTCTTGAGCAGTTGTCGATTTCTGCAATTTGTGACAATGCCGGAGAGATAAGCCAATATGTGGGTGTTTTTTCCGACATTACCGAGAAATGGAGCAAACAGCAGGTGATACAGCATATGGCTTTGTATGACGCGCTGACCGGCTTGCCCAACCGTGCGCTGTTAATGGAGCGGCTTGGGCAGTTGTTGGCGACATCCGGAAGAGAGCCGCGTCACATTGCGCTGATGTTTCTTGATCTGGACGGATTCAAAAAGGTCAATGATACCTTCGGCCACGCGATGGGAGACAAGGTGCTGAAAACCGTCTCTGCACGCCTGCTGGGTTTGCTGCGAACCGCAGATACGGTGGCGCGGCTGGGCGGCGACGAGTTTGTGATCCTGCTCAATAACCCTGAAAGCGCCGACAGCCTGGCCCGGATCGCGGCTCGCATCATCGAAGAAATCAATCTTCCCATGGATTTTGCTGGAACCATTGCGCATGTCGGTACGTCAATTGGCATCGCATTTGTACACACGGATGGCATGAGCGCAGACGTGTTACTCAAAACTGCCGACGATGCCATGTATGCTGCCAAAGCAGCGGGTAAAAATACCTGCCGCTTTGCGCAATGACGGGCATGATGATCGCCAATGTGGTTTTTATTTGGTACATTGGCGGTCAGGGTATCATCATCAAACAGCCGGGCCAAATTGTTGGCCAAATTGACACAAACTCGTGGAAAAACTGATCATGGGCATACAAAAAATCATCGAACGCAGCAAGCGCGATGGCAAGGCGGAATTCGATTACATCATCATCGGCGCAGGCTCTGCCGGCAACGTATTGGCCACCCGCTTAACCGAACAGCCTGACGTGAGCGTCTTGCTGCTCGAAGCCGGGGGGCCGGATTATCGGCTGGATTTTCGCACCCAAATGCCCGCCGCACTGGCCATGCCCTTGCAGGGGCGGCGCTATAACTGGGCTTACCAGACCGACCCGGAACCGCATATGAACCAGCGCCGCATGAGCTGCGGGCGCGGTATGGGGCTGGGTGGTTCTTCCTTGATCAACGGCATGTGCTACATTCGCGGCAATGCCATGGATTACGACAACTGGGCAGCGGCCAAGGGCATGGAAAGCTGGTCATATGCCGATTGCCTGCCCTATTTTCGCAAGGCCGAAACGCGCGATAGCGGGGCCAACGACTACCATGGCGACAGCGGCCCGGTGCATGTAACCACGCCAAAAAATGGCAATAATGTGCTGTACCAGGCCATGATTGATGCCGGGGTCGAAGCCGGTTATGCGCGTACCGAGGATTTGAATGGCTACCAGCAAGAAGGCTTTGGCCCGATGGATCGCACCACCACACCGAATGGCAGACGTTCCAGCACCGCGCGCGGCTATCTGGATCAGGCAAAAAATCGGCCCAATCTGGTCATCCTTACCCATGCCTTGACCGACCACATCGTCTGCAGCGGGCAGCGCGCCGTCGGCGTAAGCTTCTTGCATAGTGCGCAAAGCCACACCGTGCATGCGCGGCGCGAAGTATTGCTGTGTGGCGGGGCGATTGCTTCGCCGCAGATTTTGCAACGCTCAGGCATTGGCCCGGCAGATTTATTGCGCCAGTTAGGCATTGAGGTGGTGCTCGATTTACCTGGCGTGGGGGCCAATTTGCAAGACCATCTGGAAATTTATCAGCAATACGAATGCAAACAACCGGTCTCGCTCGCGCCCGCGCTGCGCCTCTACAACCAACCCGCCATCGGGGCAGAATGGCTGTTGGCGGGCACCGGCATTGGCGCGACCAACCAGTTTGAAGCCGGGGGCTTTATTCGCAGCGATGGCAGCTTTGCCTGGCCGAATATTCAATACCATTTTTTGCCGGTGGCGATTAATTACGACGGCAGCAATCCCATCAAAGTTCACAGCTTTCAGGCGCACATGGGCTCGATGCGCTCGCCTAGCCGGGGCCGCATCGCGCTGCGCTCGCGCGACCCGCGTGAGCATCCGTCGATTTTGTTCAACTACATGGCGCACGAGCAAGACTGGCGTGAATTTCGCACCGGCATTCGCATCACCCGTGAAATCATGCAGCAAAACGCGCTGGCCGCCTACACGGGCAAGGAAATCTCGCCCGGCCCTGCGGCGCAAAGCGATGCCGAACTCGATGCCTTTGTGCGCCAGCACGGCGAAACCGCGTATCACCCGTGCGGCAGTTGTGGCATGGGCTATGGGCCGCTGGCGGTGGTTGATGCCCAAGGGCGGGTGCATGGCATGCAAGGCTTGCGTGTGATTGATGCCTCGATCATGCCCGAAATTATCACGGGTAACCTCAATGCGCCCACCATTATGATGGCCGAAAAGCTGGCCGATGTGATCAAGGGGCATGCGCCGTTGGCGCGATCCGCTGCGCCCTATTATGTGGCTAACGGGGCACCGGCTCGGCTATAAAGCCGCTTTTTCGCGCGCCAGCCAGGGGGCGAGTAATGCGGCGCACGTCACCAGCGCACCGCCAATTAGGGTATTGAGCGGCACCGCTTCGGCAAAGAAAATATAGCCCAAAACACAGCCGAGCGGCGCATCCATGGTCATCAGCAAACCCAGCACGTGTGCGCTCACGCTACGCTGCACCCGCGCCTGTAGCCAGTAGGCAGCATAGGTCAAGCTGACCCAGGCGGCAAAGGCGGCAGCAAAAATCAAGCCGTGGGCATTGAGGTGGAGGTTATTCGGCCAAACCAGCGGCCCACCCCAGCATAGCGCGGCCACCATGCTAATCACGCCCATCACCACACTTTGCACATTCACCAATTGCGCACTGCCCCAGTCATGGGTAATGCGCTCGATCAAAATAACATACAGCGCATAAAAAACTGCGCCGCCCACGGCAAAGGCATCGCCATCATTGAAGTGATCCAGCGAAAAATTGGCCATAAAACCCGCGCCCAGCAGGGCCAGTGCCAGCAGTGCCAGCAGCGAAGCGCGGTAGCGCACGCGCATGAAGCCAGCCTTGATCATGGGAATAAAGAACGCATAAAAGGTCGCGTAAAAAACCGTTTTGGCCACGGTAGTACGCGCCACCGCAATGGTGGTGGCGAGCAGGCAGCAATACAGCAAAAAAGC
>CAMBDR010000769.1 GCA_945864765.1 Janthinobacterium lividum
GATTTGGTGATCGCGCCGTATGCCTCAATGATGGCGCTGATGGTCTTGCCGGAACAGGCCTGCGCCAATTTGCAAGCCATGGCAGCGCTGGGCTTTGAAGGCAAATATGGTTTTTATGAAGCCATCGACTATACCGCCAGCCGCCTGCCACGCGGCCAAACCAACACCATTATCCATTCTTTCATGGCCCACCATCAGGGTATGGGATTTTTATCGCTGGCGTATTTGTTGCTGGAGCAACCGATGCAAGCGCGCTTCGAATCGGACCGCCTGCTGCAGGCCACGCTCTCGCTATTACACGAAAAAATTCCACGCGCCAGTGCCAACTATTGCAATGCCACCGAATTGGCCGATATTCGCACCACCAGCGCCAGCCAGGAAATGCCGCTACGCGTGTTCCAGCGCGCCGACCCGCGCACCCCGGAAGTGTTATTGCTCTCCAACGGGCGCTACCACCTGATGCTCACCAGCAGCGGCGGTAGTTGCAGCCGCTGGCAAGACCTGCTGCTCACCCGTTGGCGCGAAGACAGCACGCGCGACCACTGGGGCAGTTATTGCTATATTCGCGATGTGGAAAGCGGCCAGTTTTGGTCTACCACCTGGCAACCCACAGCCGCCGTGCCCGAGCAATATGAAGTGATTTTTTCTGAAGGTCGGGCAGAATTTCGCCGTAGCGACCATCATATTAATCTGCATACCGAAATCGTGGTCTCGCCGGAAGATGATATCGAATTACGTCGCACCCGCATCGTTAATCGTGGCCGCCAACGGCGCACCATCGACATTACCAGCTATGCCGAAGTGGTACTGACCCATGCTGCGGCGGATGCCAGCCACCCGGCGTTTTCGAATCTGTTTGTGCAAACCGAAATTTTGCCGGATCGCCACGCTGTCATCTGCACCCGTCGGCCACGCTCAATTGATGAAAAAAACCCGTGGATGTTTCACCTGCTGGCGCTACATGACGCCCAAATCGATGCCGTCTCCTATGAAACCGACCGCATGCAATTTATCGGACGCGGCCAAACCGTGGCCTCACCCAATGCCTTACGCAATCCGGGGCCGCTCTCCAATACCCAAGGCTCGGTGCTTGACCCGATTGTCGCCATCCGCTACCAAATCACGCTCGACCCGGAACAAAGCGCCACCATCGACCTGGTCACCGGCATTGCTGCCAGCCGCGAGCAATGTCTGGATCTGGTAGAAAAATACCAGGATCGCCATTTGGCCGAGCGCGTGGTGGAATTGTCCTGGACCCATAGCCAGGTCATGCTGCGCCAATTAAACGCCAGCGAATCGGATGCCCAACTGTATGGCCGTCTGGCCAATTCGGTAATCTACCTCAACCCCTTGCTGCGCGCCGAAGCCAGTATTTTAATGCGCAACCAGCGCGGCCAATCCGGCTTATGGAGTTCGGCCATTTCGGGCGATTTGCCGATTGTGCTGGTGCAAATCAAGAGTTCAGAAAACTTTGAACTGGTGCGCCAAATGGTGCAAGCGCATGCTTATTGGCGCTTGAAAGGCTTGGCGGTGGATTTGGTGTTGTGGAATAGCGAGCATAACGGCTACCGCCAAGCGCTGCAAGAACAAATCATGCACCTCATTGCCGCTGTTACCGGCACCCACAGCGGCGAGCGCCCCGGCGGCATTTTTGTGCGCATAGTGGATCAAATTTCCATCGAAGACCGGATTTTATTCCAGGCCGTGGCGCGGGTGGTATTGAGCGATGCCAATGGCACCCTGCTCGACCAAATCAATCGGCGTGAGCTTAAAGAAGTGCGCCCGGCCAAATTGCTGGCGCAAGGTTTCAATAGCAAACAACCGGGCGAGAATGAAAGCGGCAAACCTTATACGCTGGACGGGCGTGGCCTGCAACTGGGCAATGGCCTGGGCGGCTTCAGTGCCGACGGACGTGAATATCTGATCGTCACCAGCGCCACCAAGCTGACCCCGGCCCCCTGGTCGAATGTTTTGGCCAACAAGCAATTTGGCTGCGTGATTTCGGAAAGTGGCCAAGCCTACACTTGGGGCGAAAACGCACATGAATTCCGCCTCACCCCGTGGGACAACGACCCGGTCTGCGATGGCAGCGGCGAAGCCTTTTATTTGCGCGATGAAGAAAGCACCCGTTATTGGTCGCCCACCCCCCTGCCCTGCCGTGGCCAGGGCGACTACCTGACACGCCATGGTTTTGGCTATAGCGTGTTTGAACATCAGGAACAGGGCATCAAGTCGGAACTGACGGTGTATGTGGCGCTGGATGCCTCGATCAAATATTCGGTGTTGCGAGTAAAAAATGTGTCAGCGCGGCCAAGGCGCTTAAGTGCCACCGGCTCTGTGGAATGGGTATTGGGTGATTTACGCCCCAAATCGGCGCAGCATATCGTCACCGAACTCGACCCGGCCAGCAAAGCGGTGCTGGCGCGCAACCCCTACAACAGCAGTTTTTCCCAGCGCACCGCATTTTTTGATGTCGATAGCGCGCAGCGTAGTGTAACGGGTGACCGGCTGGAGTTTATTGGGCGCAATCGCGCCTTATCCAACCCGCTGGTGATGGAGCGGGTGCGCCTGTCCGGCAAGCTCGGGGCCGGGCTGGACCCTTGCGCCGCCTTGCAAGTGCCGTTTGATCTGGAACCGGGCCAACAGCGCGAGCTGGTATTCGTGCTGGGCATGGCCGATACCCGCCGCAGCGACGATGTCAGCCAACTGGTGTACCAATACCGGGGGGCCGATGCGGCGGCAGACGCACTGCAAAAAGTGCATGCGTATTGGCGGCAAACGCTGGGCGTGGTGCAAGTCACCAGCCCCGACCCGGCTTTCAATGTGCTGGCCAATGGTTGGCTACTCTACCAAACCATTGCCTGCCGCATGTGGGCGCGCAGCGGTTATTATCAATCCGGCGGTGCGTTTGGCTTTCGCGACCAATTGCAAGATGCGATGGCGCTGGTGCATGCCGAACCAGCACTGTTGCGCGAGCAATTGCTGCTCTGCGCAGGCCATCAATTTACCGAAGGCGATGTGCAGCACTGGTGGCATCCGCCCGGCAATCGCGGTGTGCGCACCCGTTGTTCGGATGACTTTTTGTGGTTGGCATTGGCCGTACAACGCTATGTCAGCAG
>CAMBDR010000770.1 GCA_945864765.1 Janthinobacterium lividum
GAAGGGCAGGCGCTGGAAAGGCCTGGTCGCGAGGCGGCCTTTGATTATGTTTGGCAGCGCATTAACGACCATTATGTGGACCCGAATTTGCGCGGCGTGGATTGGCAGGCGGTGCGGCAGCGCTACCGGCCACTGGCCCTGAATAGCCCCAGCGATGAGGCATTCTGGAAAATCCTGGACGATATGAGCGCCGAATTGGGCGATGCCCATACCCGCGTGATGTCGAGCAAACAGTATGCCCACTACAAGAAAAATCAAGTACTGAGCCTGGGCTTGAATCTGCGTGAACTGGACGGTGACTTAATCGTGACGGGCGTGCATTTTTTATCCGAAGCAGGTTTGCTGGGCGTGCGACTGGGGCAAAAATTGCTCAGCGTGGATGGTGTGCCCGCCAGCCAATGGTGGGCCGCCCAGCGTGCTAAAGCGCGTAAAAGCTCGACCGAGCGCGCCAGCCTGAAAACGGCAGTGGGCATCTTCAATCGCGGTGAGCCGGATCAGGGTCATCAAAACGTGGCCCTGAGTCTGGAGCGCGCCGATAAAAGCGTGTTAAATGTAACGCTCGCGCGCGCGCCGCTGGAAGTGCGCGCGGGCGTGCGTGCCTGGAAGCTCACGTCCGGCTATGGTTATCTGCGCCTGACCGGTTTTGAATTGAATTTGAAAAGTGCCGCCCTGACCGAAATGGAAAAAATTAAAGATACCCCCGGCATGATTTTTGATTTGCGTGGCAATGGTGGCGGTGCCTTGCTGTTGGCCCAATCCCTGGCGGCGCAATGGCTGGAGGGTAGGGTGGCCGCAGGGCGCACCATTACCCGTGATGGCAAACCGATAGGCTTGTTGTTTGGCTTGCTCGGCCAACAAAAGCTGGAATTTGAAATTGATGGCGTGCCCAACCCCTACCGCGCACCGATGGTGATTTTAATTGATGCCGATAGCGCCAGCGCCAGCGAATTGCTCAGCGCCACCTTGCAGGGCCTGGGCCGCGCCAAAGTGGTGGGGGAAACCAGTTGCGGCTGCTTGCTGGGCTTTTTGGGGCTGGCCAATATACCCGGCGGCGGCGCACTGGCATATAGCGAACTCGATTTCGCTACCGTGGGCGGCAAACGCATCGAAGGCGTGGGCGTGCAACCGGACGTGGCAGTCAGAGCGTCACGCAGCGATTTGATCAGCGGCCACGACGTGCAACTGGAAGCGGCCCTGACCCTGCTGGATTCGATGCGCAAACCGAATCCTGTTAAACCAGTACCGCCGCAACCCTGATTGCGCTTATTGCGAATCGTATACCACCACCTTGGCAAAATAATCGGCATATTGCGCACTAAACGCTGCGTGCAAAGGATGAATTTGATATTGGTCGTGCGCGGCCTGATCCTTAAACAACAGGGTTAAGGCAAATTGATAACTGTGGATGATGACCGCATCGCGCGTGGCCGCAGGGCGGCCAATATAACCTTGCACGATGTGGGGAATGGTGAGCAATTGCTGCAAGCTGGCTTCAAATGTGGCCAGCCGCTGTGAATTATCCGGTTCGGTCAGCCAAAAATAAACACTGTGGACAAACATGGGCACCTCGCTCAAACCAATTTACGTTCAACCGTGGCGATTAAACGCGCATCATCCAGCGCCGCCGTGCGGTGTTTGGTCGCCGCGCGGTAATCGGGCATCATCAGCATGCGGCTAAATGCTGCCAAGCTGGGGTAACGGATTAAAATAACTTCATGCCAAACTTCATCGCTCGGGGCTATGAGTTGCGCCGCCACCCGCCCAACATACAACGGATGCCCGCCCACTTCAATCACCTTGCGCATGGCAATTTCGGCATAGCGCGCATAGGCATCGCGACCGGAACAGGCGCTGTTGTTATCGGCCCCACTGTTTTCTTTATATTGCGCGGTGTCGTGAAAGCGCAAAAAATTGAGCATGGTAATGGGGGTGTCCTGGGGTAAAGTGGCCAAAATGGCAGGAAGTTGCTCGGCAATCGGGTCTACGGTTTTCATGATGCTTCCTCTATGAATGCTGACTAAGGGATTATTCGATTATTTTATTAATTGTGATAATGCTGATTATTTTACGATATCTGAAGGATAAATCGCTATCATCTCACGTTTAAACGGGACGGCATCGACCAATGCCGGGTCGCTTGCTGCGCTATCGAGTTGGCGCGCCGCTTTGTGGCCGGAATACACCGCCGCCGCAATCGTACTCGGGGCATAAGCATCGCCCAGTTGCACGACCTGGCAGATACCCGCCGCAGCCCATTCGGCTTCGCGCGCGGCCAGCTCTTGCCAGAGTTGATCGTTGGCGTCTCGCATCGTCACCAGCAGTAAATTGGCGCATACCAGCGTGCTTTGTGGTGCGCCCCAAGTGCAGGCAAGCTGCAGGGTCAGTGGGCCTTGCGCGTCAGGGTCGGTCAGGGTGGGCTGGCCAGCTTCAACCTGCAGCAATTCGGTATTGATATGTAAATGCACGCCCAGTTCAATCAAACGCTTTTGGATACGCGCCTGTTCCATGGTTTGCTCGGTCCATTCCGATACTTTGGCAGCCGGGGTCACCAAATGCACTTCCAGCCCCTGGCGGCGTAATTGCTCGGCCAGCACGCCACCCATATAAAAGTGATCATCATCATAAATGACCACCGGGGAAGCCACTTGCGCACCATTAAAAATATCATTGGGCGACAAAATTTGCGGCCAAGCAGGGTCTACCAGTGCTTGCCGATGGCGACGCCCAAGGCCATCTTTGCGCCAAGTGGAGCCGGTGGCCAAAAAGACTTGTTCAAAACCAAAACCGAGCACATCATCCGCACTTAAATGGCTGGCCTTATAAATATCCACATTCGGCATTTGTTGTAATTGGTAGATGCGGTAATCGGCCACTCGCATCCAGCTGGCCAAACCGGGCAGGCGCGATTCTTGCCGCACCCGGCCACCCAGTTCGCCAGCCGCTTCAGCCAAAGCCACCTGATAGCCGCGCTGGCCCAGGGCGCGCGCGCATTCCAGCCCGGCCGGGCCGCTACCCACCACCAATACTTTGCTACTGGAGGCCGCTGCCGGAATCTGTTCCGGATGCCAGCCGCGCCGCCCTTCTTCACCCATGGTGGGGTTTTGCGTGCAGCGTATCG
>CAMBDR010000771.1 GCA_945864765.1 Janthinobacterium lividum
AGCAGCGGCCACCATGGTGCTGGTAGTAGCACATAAGCTTGCCAAGGCAGCAGCGATCAATACTTGACGTTTATTCATTTTAAGCTCCAAATTTAATAAATTTAATAAAATAAAATCAGCGATACATTGTTTCCACTTCGATTACCACATTACTTCAAACAATCTGAGGTGTTGCTTGGTCGATTCAGATTACTTGAAAATTACACCGTTGCAGCAATTATTTTGCTACAGCAGCTTTCATCTTTTTGTGGTGCTTGTGATGACGCTTGGCGTGCTTGGCTTTTTTATGCTTGGTATGATGGGCAGTAGCGGCAGGTGCCGAGGCTGGAGCCGACGATTGAGCGTACGCTGAACCCATGGCAAAAGTAGCGGCAATAATAGCAGCGATCAATTTTTTCATTCTCATTCCTTTCGGTTAAGCGTAAACAGGTTTTACGTGTGTCTCTAACGCCTCACCTGAAACTTAGTTGACGCCTAAACGACGCTTTTTTCGGGAATCGCTGCGGCCAAAGCTGAACAAATGAAATATCCGATGAAATATTATGCCGTTGTATTAATATTGCTACCCAGGTTAGCTGGCAAATTGGGCGGAGGGACGGCTTGCAATAAGGCCAGTGCCGTGCTGCTTTCGATATCCAGCGCTTTTCTCAGGACACTGATGCCGACTTGTTGACGCAAGCCGGTATCAGCCAAATTGGTGGCCAAACTGGCGATAGATGAAGCATTCATAATATTTCCCCAATGGTTTGCACGACGGGCTCAGACAAGGTATTCAGGCAACGGATTCATTCCATCTGGTTGAGCTTACCCCGCTCGTTCCAATTAATCAAGTGTCTGACGCAAGAATTGCGTATTTACTGCCGGATCAGCCGTCCGCATGATTTCCATCTGTTGTAAAAACCAGGCCAGCACTTGATCGGGTTGATTTAAGTCCAGACATGTTACCTTGCCAGGCAAATCGGCAGGCAAGGCCGCGTCGCATGCCACGGCAACAATATGGGGGTCATTCGGATACAAAGGCGCTTGCCCCAGACTGGGGCGATGCACTTCAAGTTTGGGGATGGGGTCCCATTTAAAGCCTTCCACCAAGACAATATCGGCGGGGGCCAAACGGGCCACCTGTTGCGCCAGACCCGGCTCGGGCGCGCCACGCAATTCATGCGCGATGGCAAAACGAAACGGGGACGCCACCATCACTTCGGCCGCCCCGGCAGCGCGCAAGCGGGCGCTGTCTTTGTGGGCGGGTTCGAGAATCAGGTCGTGGTGACTGTGTTTGATCACATTCACCCGCAACCCGCGTGCCGCTAATTGTTGAACGATATATTCCAGCAAGGTGGTCTTACCGCTCCCTGACCACCCTACGATACCAAAAATGGGCGTTGCTGCCATGCTTCATCCTGTTCCAAGCTATCACGGAAGACGAAGCATAGCACAGCACAGCTTATTTTTGATACAGCACCGTCAATGCCGTGCCCTCGGCCAGCACACTACCCGCCACCGCACGTTCGGCCAAATTCGGGTTCGATTGCTCTTGCGCCACATACCAGGTGCCAGCAGGCAAGGTAATCGAGGCATTGCCACCCGAATTTTGAATCACCATGATTTGTTTCCAGCTATCCGCCACGGCCGAGCCGTTAATGGTGGTCACCACCAGGCTCTTGTTTTGCTGATCCGATTTCACGTTATCGCGCACCGCTTGCCAGGAGGTCAAGCGCAAGGCAGGATGGGCTTTACGAATGCCAATCAATTTCTTCACCATCGCAAACAGATTCGCATTATTCGCCTTCAAACCCCACTTGAAGCTATTGATGGTATCGGGTGAGCGATAGCTGTTTTTATCGCCCGCCTTGCTGCGTTTGATCTCGGAACCACCATGCAAGAAGGATACGCCTTGCGCCATCAGGATAGAACCCAGGGCGTAATGTTGAATCCGTTCTTTGTAGCTGGTATTGCCGGCTTGACCATTCACATTAGCCCAGGCATCGACTTTATCGTTGAGGCAATAATTATCATGCGCATCGACATAGTTAATGCTTTGCTCGGGGTCGAGCGCAAACATCGGGTCCCAGGTATTGGACAACACCCCGCCCGCATTGTAATAGCGCGGCGAACCATACATGCCAACCGAGATCGGGCTCAAGCCTGCACCATTGGCATTCCATTGGCCCGTGCCCCAGTATTCGCCCGCATTGAAAATAAAGCCGATGTTGTTACCGCTATCACCATCCCCCTTTAAGGCGTCACGATATTTGCTATTAAATACGCCGACATGGGAAGTAACAAGGGTGCCAACCGAACCCAGACGTACCCGATCCGCTTCTGCCGGGTCAGTGGCATAGCCATTCCAGGGTTCGCCATAAAACATGATGTTGCGGCCCGGGAATTGCTGATTCAAGTAGTTTGACCAATCGGCCACCACAGTACGATCATAAATACCCATCAAATCGAAACGGAAGCCATCCAGATTATATTCACGCGTCCAAAATTCGAGCGAATCACGGATCATGCGCGCTACCATCGGGTTTTTCACGTCGATGGAATTGCCCGTGCCCGACAAATCGGTGGCAGTGTAATATTTGCTGCTGATATCGCCAAACACGGCCTTGTTATAAGTATGGTTGTAGACCACGTCCATAATCACGCGAATCCCGTTTTTGTGGAATTCATTGACCATGGTTTTCAACTCACGCACGCGCGCCACCGCATCGGCCTGGTTCATCGAATAACGCTCTTCGGGCACGTTGAAGTTGACCGGATCATAGCCCCAGTTATAGCACAAAGCGCTGGGGTAAGGATTCGGGTCAGGGATGGTATTGGTTGGATCCTGTACCATCAAGGGGGAACAGGTGCCGAAATCATAAATGGGCAGTAATTGCACGTGGGTGACGCCCAATTCTTTTAAATGGTCGATACCAGTTTTTACCACACCAGCACCGTTCAAGGTGGTGCCGGTTTGGGTCATGCCGGCAAACTTACCGCGTTTGGCCGCATCCACGCCAGAGCTGGCATCAATGGTAAAGTCACGCACATGGACTTCATAAATCACCGCATCTTCCCGCTGAACCTGGGCCGGGCGTGCAGCCCAGCCTGCGCTCAAATTGGTTTGGCTCATGTCCAG
>CAMBDR010000772.1 GCA_945864765.1 Janthinobacterium lividum
CGTATCATCGAACTGATCCAAAAAAATCGCCACATCAAACTCGGCGGCCAAGACAAATTGCGCATTACCGCCAATATGCCCGATCTGGCGGCGCGCCTTAACCAAATCAAAACCGTATTTCGCGCTTTAGGAGTAGCAGGATGAACCCAGGCAATCCCCCCACCCACTTGATTCTTCAAAACAGCCAGCAAGGCCCGGCTTTGGATGCGGGCATCGTTGCCAACATCGCGCAATTGGCTGGTTCAGCGCAAACCCACCAACTCAACCAGCATGCCTGGCGAATCGACTCAAGCAACCCCGGCAACCCCGGCAACCCCGGCAACCCCGGCAACCCGGCCAACCCAACCCAACGCGCAGAAATCGATGTCCTGTGCCAGCAACACGCCATCGATGCCAACTTCCTGCCCGCCAACTTACGGCTGGCCGATTTTAAACTGGTGGCCATGGATATGGATTCGACCCTGATCACCATCGAATGCATTGATGAAATTGCCGATATGCAAGGCTTAAAACCGCAAGTGGCGGCCATTACCGAAGCGGCGATGCGTGGCGAACTCGATTTTTGCGCCAGCCTGACACGGCGCGTGGCCTTACTCAAAGGCCTGGACGCTGGCGCGCTGCAACGTGTGTATGACGAACGGTTGCAACTATCGACCGGGGCAGAAGCGATGTTAAAACATGTGCAGGCAGCAGGCTTGAAAACGCTATTGGTTTCGGGCGGCTTTAATTTTTTTACCGAACGCCTGCAAAAACGCCTGGGTCTGGATTTCATCCATGCCAACACCCTGGAAATTGAAGACGGCAAACTCACGGGCCGGGTCCTGGGCAAGATCGTCGATGCCGAAGAAAAAAAGCACACCGTGCAACGCATTAGCGCGCAATTGGGGTTTACGCCACAACAGGCAATTGTGATGGGCGACGGTGCCAACGATTTACAGATGATGTCGATTGCCGGATTATCGCTCGCTTACCGCGCCAAGCCCGTGGTGCGGCAACAAGCCAGCGTGGCACTCCATTTTTGCGGCCTCGATGGTTTGATTAATTTTTTCAATCCCTGAAATTCTTTGTTGCACTTGGCCGGGGTTTGACGTACCATTCAATCCGATGCATACGTCAAACGAGGCCTATCATGCACAGCAAACTTACTCTCCGACTCGATGAAGAAGTCATCGAACACGCCAAAGCGTATTCCAAACACGCGGGCAAATCGGTATCGCAAGTCGTTAGCGATTATTTTTTACAGCTCGAAGGCCCGGTTCAATATGAGCATTTACCGCCCATTACCGAATCCTTACGCGGCATTTTAATCCGGGACTGTCATGAGAACCCTGTTCGATAGCGACGTTTTGCTTGATCTGCTGCTGGACCGCGCACCGCATGCCGAAATCGCCGCGCTGTTGGTGGCGCGGGTTGAGCGCGGTGAAATCATCGGTTATATCGCGGCCAACACGGTGTGCAGCTTGGCCACGCTGGCCCTGGAAACGCTGGCCGCGCCGCAAGAACCGATTCGCCACTTACTGGGTTTATTTGAAGTCGCGCCCATCAACCGCAGTGTGCTCGATGATGCCCTGCTCGATGGTTTCACCCACTTCAACGACGCCGTGACCTATGAAGCGGCGCGCCATATTGAAGCGCAAAGCATTGTCACGCGCAATATCCAAAATTTCAAGCGTGCTGAAATGCCGATATATTTACCCAGCGAATTGGAAGCCGTACTGCGCACCACCTTACCACCAACCCATCACCCGGCAACCAAAGAATAGTGCAAAATTACCACACAGAAAATATTTTTTGACATCACCGAGGCTTTACTACAAAAATAAGCGCTATAATGCTGCGTTGCAATATACCACGTGGTTTTTTGTCAATGCAGCGCCATCTTTCTACGATTTTCCTTTGGTGTGCACGTTCACTGTTTTTAGAATGATCGGTTATTCCTGTATGAGTACACACTCTCTGATTTCATCTTTATACCAGTACAAAGCGTGGGCCAATGAAGCCTTGTTTGCCAAGCTTGAGGCGATTGACCCGGTGCAACACGAGGCAGAACGCCATAATGTGATGCGGATTTTGAATCATATCTACGTGGTGGATCGTATTTTTGCCGCCCATTTGACTGGCACCGGGCACGGCTACACGGGCACCAACACCCCGGACACGCCCGCGCTTGGCGCGCTGCGCGAAGCGGTCAAGGATTCGGACAAATGGTATGTCAAGTACAGCGCTCAATTGGATGCGGATCAATTGGCGCAAGCGATTGAATTCACCTTCACCGACGGCAAACCCGGGCGCATGACGCGCGAAGAAATGCTGGCCCATGTAGTCACGCACGGCGGCTACCATCGCGGCGCGGTGGGGCGCATATTGTCACAACTTGCCATCCAACCGCCAGCCGAAGTGTTTACCGGCTTTTTACATCAAACCCAGCCGCAACGGCGCGGGTCGGCACGGTTTTAAGCACGCACTTCGAAAAAAAATCACCAAACGACCATTTCCACAAGGAAAGCATGATCTATTTTTTAAATTTTTTTAGGGAATAGCACAAACCTATGCTAAAACCAATGCTAAAATTATTCCACTTATTCTTGACGTAAATAATTTAAGGACAGCCTCATGGCCAATGCAACCGACACGCTTTTTTCATTCATCAACCAAGATGGTGGCAGGCGCTTATTGAAGATGTATTTCCCGCGAGACAACGGCCCCGAGGCGGTTCTCTTAATTAATCATTTACACGCCATTGAAGCGGTTTCGACTGATTTTATTTACACCGTTACCATCCTTTCAGACGATGCCAGCATTGAGCTAAAAGACGTAATCTGCAAAATGGTGTGCGTTGAATTAATGCGTGTCAATCAAACCGGGCGCTACTTCAACGGTTATTGTCATGAATTTGCCTTAAAGCGCATTGAAAATGGCTTGGCGGTGTACCAAATGGTGCTCAAACCGTGGCTAAGGTTTTTAGATTTACGCAAAGACTTTCACATCTTCCACGACCAAAGCATCGAGCAACAAACCAAAGAAATGTTTTTGGAAATAGGTCTGTCGGATGCCGATATCCGCATTCTGGAAGACGATCTGCGCAGAACTTTTTCGGTGCAATACGACGAAACCGAT
>CAMBDR010000773.1 GCA_945864765.1 Janthinobacterium lividum
TGGCGTGCTCTTCACCTCGAACCCTCGGGGGAATAACGAAGAGGGCTGGAATGGTGAGCGCTATGGCGCGTATCACGACCTCCAATCATGGCGCGCGTTTCTTGGGCAGGCAGCCTTCGATGAGTTGGAGTATTACTATCGGCCGCCGGGGCTACCGCTCGAACAACAGCCTTGGCTTGCAAGCGTATGGCGCAAACGTGGTGAAGCGCAAGCGCCCACATCAGCGTGATGAAAAAGAACAATCATGCCCCGGACAAGGCCTCCAACGCTTTAATTACATCTGGCCACGCACCACTGTGCGGATCGATTAACGCGAAATGCCCACAGTCCGGCAACACCACATAGCGCGTTTTTGGAAAAGCAGCAACGTAGGAGGCCGACACCACAGGCGGCACGATCTCATCACTTTCACCTTGCAAAACAGATACCGCCATCGTCGGTGCCTTGCGTTTTAAAGGATCGGCATCGGGACATGCAACCGGATCTTGCCCGAGGAAACCCAGGACCGCACCATCACCCAATTGAAGTTGATGTGCCAGTTGCAAATCTTGCTTAAGTACTACGTTGCAATCAAATTTACATTATCCGGTTGTCTTCGGATCGCCGCCCCGTCATTCCCGCGCAGAGCCTGCCCTCGAATGGTTTAGTCGGGGGCGGGAATCCAGGTCTGTGCAAATTGTTGACGCTTGTACTCCGCGCTAACACTGGATTCCGGTGCGCCGGACCGCCGCCTTCGCGGGAATGACTGGGCGGCAATCCGAGGGCGACCGTCGTCGGGCGGCGATCCGAGTGGCTTGGTAGCGTTTCTCAAATTGATTACGCCGGGCCAATTGGCACTTTCAAACCAATATCGTTGGTTTCGTCTGCCATTTCCCATTTTTCAAGCATTTTGGCATTTTCTTCGATTTGTTTAAGTAAACTGGCAGGTAAGCCCTCGCCTGCGACTACGCCATCGAGCAGTTGTTGAAAGGCTTGGGGGTAGGGCTCGCTTAGCAGGAGTGAACGCTTGGTCTTGGGCTGCGTAGCTTGCTCGGTTCTAACTGTCGTTAATTTTCTAATGGCGGTCATAATAAACCCTCAGGATAAGGCAACCAGGCTGGTGCGGCTGTCCTAAATTATAGGTCAGATTTGTGATTTCAGGCGGTTTTGTGGTTTAATGATTCCCCTTGGCTATTTCGGCTATCCATTTCACTTAACACCTGTTGTCATTCATGGCTATGCATTTTCGCGGCGTTCTCGCCCTATTAATCGTCACCATGGTTTGGGGCACCACCTTCCCCGCCATGAAAGAATTAACGGCCTGGTTTCCGCCCGTCTGGATTGTGTTGTTTCGTTTTGTGCTGGCCGGTTTGGTGCTCGCGCCCTTTTTGCTGCGCGCCCGTTGGCCGGAATATAAAGTTGGCCTTGCGCTGGGCCTGTTTTTATTTGCCAGCTTTATGTTTCAACTGGAAGGCTTGGCCCTGATTAGCGCAAACCGCAACGCCTTTATCACCGGTTTAAATGTTTTGATCGTGCCGTTGTTGGGCGTGGCCATGGGTAAGTTGCCCGAGCGGCGCATTGTGGTAGCCGTGCTGCTGGCCGTGATCGGTTTGGCCGCCTTGTGTTGGGATGGCGGGGTCTGGAGCCGGGGCGATACCCTCACTTTAATTAGTGCGCTCTTCTTTGGCCTGTATGTCAAGCTGATGGAGGTGGGCACCCGCAAAGTGAATCACCTGATCGCGCTGACCGCCACCCAAATTCTCACCGTTGCACTGTGCGCCGCGCTTTGGCTGTGGTTGTTTGAAGTACCGCGCACCGCCATTGATGCGAGTGTGGATGCGCCTAACTATGGCGCTTATATTTGGCAAGGCATGCGTTTGTATGGCTGGAATCTGGCTTACCTGGGTTTGTTTGCCACCGCCGGCATTATTTCTCTGCAAACCTGGGGCCAGGGCCATACCAATGCCAATGAAGCGGCGATTATTTATGCCTTTGAACCGGGTTGCGCTGCCATTGCCGCCTATTTTTGGGTGGGCGAAAGCATGACCCCGCTGGCGCTGCTGGGGGCCGCCTTGCTGATTTTTGGCATGATCGTCAGCCAGTGGCAAAGCGCCAACCCCAAACCCTTGCTGGTGCCGGATTAGTTGCGGGGTTGATTGCGATGCCACTCTCCAAGCTTGCCCATTTTGCCGATTTTGCCAAACCAGCACCGCTACGCTTGCTGCTGGTGCGTGCAGGTGCGGCGGATGATTTAAGTTGGTCAGCTCTGATACAACCGCTGCGCCTGGCCGCCGCTGCGCTGGGGCCGGCGCGTTGCCGCCTCGATCTGCTGCCACTGGATCAATTGCCTGGCACGGATTTAAAACAATCCTGGGATATGGCGCTGTTGGTGGCGGATGCCGATGCCAACACTGCCGCCAACCCGCCCCCCGCGCTGGATGCCTTCCTCAAAGCTTGCGCCCGTGTACCCGTGTGGGGCGGCGTGGGCGCAGGCGTGTGGTGGCTGCTGCGCGCCAACGCACTCGCGGGCGTGCCGGTGGCGCTGCCCTGGGCTTTGCATGCCGAACTCGATTCCCACAACGAACAAGCCACGCTCAAACTGTATCAACTGGAACAAAACCGCTTGAGCTGCATTGGTGCCGCCGCCAGCCTGGATTTTGCCTTGAGCCTGATCGAAGTCTTGTTCGGCCCCGCCTTGCAAGGCCAAATCAAAGAAACCCTGTGCGTGGAACGGGTGCGTAGCGGCAACGAGCAACAACATGTGGCGCAGCAAAGCCACAGCCTGCAACCCAAACTGTCGGAAGCGGTGCAATTAATGCAAGCCAACATCGAAGAACCACTCAGTACCGACGATATCGCCCAGTTGGTTGGCCTGTCGCGCCGCCAATTGGAACGCTTGTTTAAACAACATCTGAATAATATGCCCTCGCGCTATTATCTGGAATTGCGCTTGCAGCGTTCGCGCCAATTATTGTTGGAATCGCATCATTCGATTGTGCAAATCGGTTTGATGTGTGGTTTTTCGTCTGGTTCGCATTTTTCCACCGCCTTTGGCATGTTGTTTGGCATTACCCCGCGTGAAGAGCGGCAGCGCCGTTTGCAGGCGGGCGCGTTTGCGGAAAAGTGAAAGAG
>CAMBDR010000774.1 GCA_945864765.1 Janthinobacterium lividum
CAGCCGGGATATTGACGGTAAAAACGTATTCGGCTTGTCCGGGCGCGGCATTCATACCCGGCTGGTGGTCAATGCCGCTTCCGGCCAGTTGGGTGATACTGATTTTGCCAGCAGCGACAAAGCGGCCCATATCTGCCCGGTGGGGGCTATTTTGCCCAAGCGCGTTGGCTTTGCGGTGCCGATTGGGCAGAGGATTTACGATATCATACCGATTAGCCAAAGCGCAGCAGCGATGGCAGCGGCAGGTTCGCCGGATTCGTCAAGTTCGCCAGATTCGCCGATTTTGCCAGTTCCGCCACCTCCGCCCAGCGCCGCCATTGCGCCAGCAGCCACGGCAGCCAAACCCGCGAAGGTGCGCGTCGCCACCACCTCGCTGGCAGGTTGTTTCGGTTGCCACATGTCATTCATGGACATCGACGAACGTCTGTTGGATTTAATCGACCTGGTAGAATTTAACCGCTCGCCCTTAACCGACATCAAACACTGCGGCCCTTGCGATATCGGCATCATCGAAGGCGGCGTCTGCAATGCCGAAAACGTGCATGTGCTGCGTGAATTTCGCGCCAATTGCAAAATCATCATCGCCATCGGTGCCTGCGCCATTAACGGCGGCTTGCCGGCCCAGCGCAATCATTTTACCTTGACCGAACTGGTGGATGAAGTGTATGTGCAGCGGGAAGGTCTGGTCAACGGCAAAGTGCCCAACGACCCGGAACTGCCCTTGTTGCTGGATAAAGTGTACCCGCTGCATGAGTTAATTCATATCGATTATTCGATCCCCGGCTGCCCCCCCTCGGGCGATACCATTTGGGCTGTGCTAACTCAATTGCTGGCAAAGCACGAGCCAGCGCTTCCCTATAATTTGATCCATTTTGATTAGGCCCTGCCATGAGTTCTAACCTTGAAACTGCCGCACAGCCAGAACAACTGCGCCGGGTTGCCATCGACCCGGTATCACGCGTGGAAGGCCACGGCAAAGTCACGCTCTTGCTGGATGAAAACAATCAGGTGCAGCAAGTGCGTCTGCACATCGTTGAATTTCGCGGCTTTGAAAAATTCATCCAGGGCCGCCCGTATTGGGAAGTACCGGTCATGGTGCAGCGCCTGTGCGGCATTTGCCCGGTCAGCCATAATCTGGCTGCATCCAAGGCATTGGATGTGATTGTCGGAGCCAAACAACTGCCGCCCAGTGCAGAAAAAATCCGCCGCCTGATGCATTACGGCCAAATCCTGCAATCGCACGCGCTGCACATGTATTACCTGAGCGCGCCCGATCTGCTGTTTGGTTTTGATAGCGACATGGCCTTGCGCAATATTGTGGGCGTGGCCAAACAATACCCGGAAACCGCCAAACAAGGCATTTTACTGCGCAAGTTTGGGCAGGAAGTGATCCGCATTACGTCTGGCAAGCGCATCCACGGCACGGGTGCCATCCCCGGCGGCATGAATAAAGCCGTCAGCCAGGATGAACGTGATTTTTTGAAAAAAGATATCGACCAAATCATCACCTGGGGCGTGGCGGCGGTGCAAATGGTGAAGCAATTACACCAGCAAAACCCGGCCATGTACAATTCTTTTGGACGCTTTAGCTCCAGCATGATGTCGCTGGTGGGGCAGGGCGGGGCCATGGATTTATATGACGGCACTTTGCGGGTGCGCGATGCGCAAGGGGCGCTGATGGTGGATGGTTTTGATTATCAAGACTATGGCAAGCTGATTGCCGAAGAAGTCAAACCCTGGACCTATATGAAATTCCCGTTTCTTAAATCCATTGGTAGCGAGGATGGCTGGTATCGGGTTGGCCCCTTGTCGCGCCTGCAAAACTGCGATTTTATTGGCACGCCGCTGGCCGAGCAAGAGCGGCGCGAATTCATCGCCGCCACGGATGGCCCCATGCATGCGCCGCTGGGCTACCACTGGGCGCGCATGATTGAGCTATTGCACGCGGCGGAATTGATCGGTGATTTGCTGGATGACCCGGACATTATGGGGGCCGATCTGGTCGCGCAGGGGCAGCGCGGGAAGGCAGACATACGTGAGGGCGTGGGCGTGATCGAGGCACCGCGCGGCACCTTGATTCATCATTATCAGGTCGATGAAAATGATCTGGTTACGATGTGCAATTTGATTGTGTCCACCACCCACAACAATCAGGCGATGAATGAAGCAATTCGCGCGGTATCGCGCCAGTATTTGAACGGCAATGAAATTACCGAAGGCTTACTCAATCACATTGAAGTGGCGATTCGCGCCTTTGACCCGTGTTTGTCTTGCGCCACCCATGCGCTGGGTAAAATGCCTTTGATTGCCGAATTGCGGGATGTTGAAGGCAAGCTGGTACACAGCCTGACTCGTTCGCCCCCCAACTTGTTGGTGTAACGATGCCTGCGCCGACCTTGATTATTGGCTATGGCAACCCCAGCCGGGGTGACGATGCGCTGGGGCCGCTGGCGCTGGAGCTGATTGCGCGGCGCATTGCGCAATGGGATGCGGGCTTGCTGACGGGCCAGCCAGAATGGGGACAAATCGAGTTATTGACCGACTTCCAATTGCAGATTGAATTGGTCACCGACATGGCGCAGCGCGAGCGGGTGATTTTTATCGATGCCGATGTCAGTCTGAACCAGCCGTTTTCGTTCACACCATTGCAGGAGCCACGTGTCAGCGTTGGCACCTCGCACGCGCTGGAGCCTGCCAGCTTGTTGGCGGTGTATCGCAATTATTACGCTTGCGCCGCGCCGCCCGCGTTTTTGCTGGCCATTCGCGGTTACGAGTTTGAATTGGGCGCGCCGGTCTCGGTTGAGGCCGGGCGTAATCTGGATGCCGCCATCGCCATGCTGGAACAATGGCTTACCCACCAAGGTAGCAGAGAAGTTTGCCATGCATGAATTATCGCTGGCCGAGAGCATGCTGGAATTGATTGAGAGTGCCGCCATCACCCAACAATTTACTTGTGTGCGCGTGGTGTGGTTGGAAATTGGCTGCCTGGCTTGCGTAGAGCCAGACGCCTTGCGTTTTTGCTTTGACGCGGTGGCGCGCGATACGGTGGCGCAAGATGCGCGCCTTGAGATTATTGAAATGCCGGGTTGCGGTATTTGCAGC
>CAMBDR010000775.1 GCA_945864765.1 Janthinobacterium lividum
GGGTTCGGGTTCGGGTTCGGGGGCGGTATTGTTGGGGATGGAATAGTTTGGAATTATCACGCGCCCACTGAATTTCTAAAAGTTCGGCCAATCTATTTCCCAACGCATGAATTATTGACCATCTATAAGGGCTTTGTGTCCTTGTACAATGCACGCTTTTTGTCGTTTGAAGAAACCTGGCGCGATACCTGTGAATATTTGGGGGTGCCCTTGCTGAAAGGTCAGGGCGAGCATAAAGCTGCCAGACTGCTGGCCCCAATTGAAGAGGCTATTGGCGGCAAAGTGGTATTGGAAGACAATGGCGAGTTTTACCTGGATCTACCTGACGGCAAACTGGAAATGCATATGGTAGCGGAAGGTTACCGCAAATTAGCAATGCTGGCACACTTGATTGCAAACGGCATGATTGCCGAGCAAGGATACCTGTTTTGGGATGAGCCGGAATCGAACCTGAATGCCAAACTGATACGTGTCATTGCGCAGGTCATCGTTGAACTGGGGCGGCATGGTGTGCAAGTGTTTATCGCCACGCATAGCCTGTTTTTGCTGCGGGAGCTGGAAATCCTGTTGGCTGATCGCACCAAACCCGTTGTGTCAGCCCGTTATATTGGCTTGATTCGCGGTGAACACGGCGTTGAAGTACGGCAGGGTGATCACATTGATGATATTGGCAATATCGTGGCGCTGGATGAGAACTTAAAACAATCCGACCGTTATTTGGCGATGGAGGATTGATCATGACGGTATTGCAGGTGGATGGTTTGAATTTTGCATTTCCAGAGTAATGCCATCGATAACGACGGCAAGCAAACCCGCATCATGAGCGTGGTTGGGCATGAGAGCGCCCATTGTTAAACCCATAAAAAGTCGGAACATTGCCCTTAGCGGTCAAGGAAGTGGTCAAGCAAACGAATGAAATCGGCATATTTGCCGCTGTACTTGATGGCATTAATATCGCTGGCAAAACCATCAGCGCCGATGCTTGGAGGCGGTTTTTTGCATTACCAGTTGTTCGCCAATCATGGACGATCCCAAACAGGTGCTTGCAGTCAATCGCGTGCTCTTGGTCATTGAAAATTACTTGGCTATTTAAGTTGATATGTAGTTTTAAAAGATTGGGTAGATCGGTTTTTTAAATCCTGAGTTTTCTGGCGGGCACTATTTAGTGTGCATAATTCAAACAATTCTCTTGCCTTTATCCACAGTTTGTAAAAGTGCTTGATGAATGTGTCAACCGTAGTGTAAAGTAGCGACTTGGCGATAATATACAGGGTTATTCACAGGATTATCCACAAAGTTATCCACAGATCATTCACAACATTTTCAGAGGTTTTTATGGGCATGAAGATGCGTAATGCGCCGCTCTATTTCACTGTCGGCCAAGTTCAGTTCAATCCAATTTTGAATTTGAATACCTATTTGCCTGCCATACAAGTAAAAATGCGTGAAATGCATTTCCCGGATTTCCAGCAAGAAGCCGTGCAGGAGCTGATTTTGCCATTTTCCACGTCATCAGGTAGCCAAGCTGCGCCGTCGTTTGCCCATAGACTGCGATATAAGTTCGGCGACATAGATGGTTGGGAAAGTTTTTTTATTGATCAAAATCAGCTTTTATTTCAAACCACCCGGTACCAGACCTTTGAAGCGTTCTTGTCCAATATGATGAAAGTGCTGTCAATTCTTCATGATGTGATCCATCTGGATTTTATTGAACGGCTTGGTTTGCGCTATCTTGACGCAGTGCAACCATCGGCTGGCGAGTCATTGAGTCAATACTTGATACCTGAAGTTTTGGGGCTGTACAAAAAATTAGGGGGAGAACTTTCGCACTCGATTAGCGAAACCATGACCATTACACCCGCAGGACAGCTAATGGCCCGAATCGTCATACAAAATGGCAAAATTGGAATGCCCGCCGACTTGGCTGGCATTTCCAATAAATTCAGTGAGAAAATTACCGCATATGACGGCTTGCATGCAATCATTGACAACGACGCATCCTACATACAACGCATGCCGTTTGAACTAAATAGCATTGAAACCAAATTAACGACTTTGCATGATGCAATTAAAGCTGCGTTTGAAATGAGTGTGACCGACCATGCCATGGCAAGCTGGGCATAACCAGGAAAGAGACTATCAAATGAATACCATTACACCCGCAACTTATACTTGTTGGACCCCGAATCGGCCGCCAGCGACAGGGCAGCCATCTTCAGTGAACCGGATAAGCAGTTGGCTAGTTGGATTGGGGACCATGATTGTAGTGGGTACAGGTGGTACATTATGCCCAAAACAGTTGCAGGCTGCGACTGCTAGCCAAGCATATCGGCCTGACATGTTTATTCCTCCTCAAGTCATCCCCACGCCAAAGGAACACTTGGTGCGCATCAGGGAAGTATTTTCCCCTGCCGTTTCCGATCTGGCGGTGAGTTTTGATGTCTCACGCCAATCAATTTACAATTGGCTCAATGGTGAACCCGTTGCGGAAATCAATGCGAACAAGTTGGGTGATCTGGCACGTGCTGCAGATATGTTTGCAGCAGCAGGGTTGCGCGCCGATTCAACGCTATTGCGGAGAAAGTTCAGTCAAAACCGAACCCTATTACAATTGGTGCAAGCTGGTGAATCTGCGGTTGACGCAATCAGGCTATTGATTCCGGTGCTGCAACGCGAAGCGCAACAGCGTGAAGAGATGGCAGCGTTGTTTGCCCGGCGTGTATCTGGCCCGGCAACAGCGGACATGGATTTTCCTGCTGCGAATGACGATGCATAAGGGATAGCGTGATGCAATGGGATCGGAATACACCATGGCGACAAGGTAGTGTCTTGCCGGCGGAGGTATGTGTTGCACTGGGCTTGCAACATCACAATCCGGATGCGCGCACGATTGCCATAATTGCCAGCCATGATTGTGATCTCGCGCAAGACCCAATGCAAGAGCCTCATATTGAGATCATGGTTGGTTGTGTGGTTGATGGTAAGCCTGATGGTAATTTCACTCACGCCAAAAATCCTCGAAAACTACACCTCGAATTTAGCAGCGAATTTGGCGAGACTCCCACAATGATCGGCGAATTTGTGGCTACGGGAAAACATG
>CAMBDR010000776.1 GCA_945864765.1 Janthinobacterium lividum
GAATTGCAAGCAACCGTCTGCAATGTTGCGCTAAGGGGGTGTTGTAGTACATTCCTGGAATATGTTGCAACGTGCATCAAAGATGGCTATGTTATCCAAGCCAATGACACGTTCCAGTATGGGTATTGGGTGACGAAATTAATTCCTGATGAGAATAATGATTTGATCTTCTGGGAGCTAAAGCCGGACGCAACCGATTTCGTTTTAGGCGTGTCAAGCACATTGACTTATTGGCAAAATCAATACAATGTGTGTTTGAAAAGTGCCGCCAAATTTGACCCGATCACGCCTGACCAGATGATTGCTATTTCTGATGGTGTGTATGAAGGTGATGCCGTTGAAGGTGTGCGTTATCCGGCACCTGCGCATATGTCGGGGTGGTATTTAACCACGAATCGCTATGATGGCGATATTTCATCTTTGAAGGTTGTGCATGCTTATCACGTTTCGGAGAGGCGGCCAGACTTGGCAAAGTTCTTTGCTTTACCATGCGGCTATCGCTTTCAAACAGTTGATAATGATGTTTGGTTTGATAAAACTACGTTGACCAGTTGAATGCAGGTCGGGCGAAGATTAGAGCAGAATCGTAGTCAAAATGTCGCAAAATCAACCCCAAAGTCAAAGTCTCCCTTTGGGACATTTGGCCGTCATTGCTCAGCGGTGGCGGCCAAGTGTTGCGGCTATGGCTCCTCCTTGAAGTCATAAGGCATAACGGCCAGTTGCCAGCTCCAGCACGGTGGTATGCAGTGGTGCCAACGCGCTGAAAAGTCGGCAGCTTGCGCCCATGTTGGCGGCGGTGGTTGCACCAAGAATGTTGTGTTATGACCAAACTAAGTAGCGCCGCGAAAAATCGGAAATTCGTAATAGAATTTATCGACTCACAGAATGGGTGCATTAGTGCCGTGCGCATGGCGTGCCATTGATGAATGTTTGAGCCGTATTCACGAGGCAAAAAAACAACACTCGCTTGCCATTCGACCTGGTTGGCTGGTGAATGAAAGCCTTTGTCAAAGCTGCACGCGTTCAATTTCGGAATGCGCTTTTTCGCTGTGCCACGTATGGCGCACCACTCGTAGTATGATGTTAAACACTCTCCAATCGCGCAGACGAAAGGCCCACATGAAAATCTACCTACTCTATACTGGCGGCACCATCGGTTCGGTCGGCACCCCATTAAAGCCATTGCAAGGCCCGGCTTTCACGGCGGCCTTCAAGGCGGTGATTGAGCCATTGATCAACACCCAAATGCCAGACACCCAAATTCATTACGACTTTTTCCCCAATACCATGGATTCCACCAATATGCAACCGTCCGATTGGGTCACGATTGCACAAAAGATTTTGGATAATTATTGCGCCAACGATGCCTTTTTGGTCTTGCACGGCACCGACACCATGGCCTGGACTTCTTCCGCACTCTCGTTTATGCTGCCCGGCATTGCCAAACCCTTGCTGGTGACCGGCTCGCAATTACCGTTGTTTTTCAGCCAAAAGGAAGGTGATTACCACCTTTTATTCAATACCGATGCCCTGCGCAATGTGATGGGTGCCTTGCAATTTTTGAAATTCCGCATTCCCGAAGTTGGCTTATATTTTGCCGATGCCTTAAACCGTGGCAACCGGGCGGTGAAAAGTAATGCCAGTGAATTTACCGCCTTTACCTCGCCCAATTTCCCGCCGCTGGGCACCTATGGGGTATTGCCGCAGGTAACGGATAATTTAATCTTACCCACGCCATCGAGCAATGCGTTGGATAAGCATATCGAAGCAGTGCGCGCCAATCTGACAACGATTCGCGCCAATATCGACCAGGTGTCGGTGATTCAATTTTTAATTTTCCCGGCCTTCTACAGCAAGAGTGGCTCCTTGCTGGTGTCGATGTTAAAGCAAATTCGCAAAATTGAACCGCCACTCAAGGGAATTATCTTTGAATCCTTCGGCGCGGGCAATATTCCCGACTTTGACGAAATGCGCGAGTTGATTGAAGACATGCATAAATCAGGCATCGCCATGGTCGATTGCACCCAGGTACACTCGGGCGATGTCAACTACGATGCCTACGCCACGGGTTCCTGGTTGCGTAAAGCAGGTGTGTTGAGTGGCTTTGACATGACGCCCGTCGCGGCCTTGACCAAACTCATCGTCACACTGGCACGCCAGCCGGATGCGTCATTCGAACAAATTCAACACGACATGGCCACCAATCAGGCAGGGGAAATGAGTGGCAATGGCTGATAAGCGTAGCATAAGCAGACTGAGCAGCATCGCCTGTGTGCTGGAAGCGGGCATCGAAGATGATTTCTTTCGCTACCTGCATCAACATTTGCTGGGCAATGGCAGCCCGGAAGTGGGTTATTTTCAACCTTTGCCGCGCAGTGAATCGCGCTTGTCGGAAAAAAAAGAAGCGCAATTTCGCGCCAGCCTGAAGCTACCGTTTGGTACAGCAGGCTGGCGCAAAACCTGGGTTGCGCGCGGTGCGCAAGGGGAGATTTTAGGCCATGTCGATTTACGCGCCCGGCCTGAAATCTATGCCGCGCACCGCTGCCTGCTGGGCATGGGCGTCGCGCACACGGTGCGCCGCCAAGGCTTGGGCACGCGCTTACTGGCGCACGCCAGCGCATGGGCCATGGCGTGCGAAACCCTGGAATGGATGGATTTGCAGGTGCTAGGGGGCAATCTGGGCGCGATTGCCTTGTATCGGCGCGCTGGCTTTATCGTCATCGGTGAAACGCCGGAGATGTATAAAATTGATGGCAATGCCTTGTCCTTATTCACCATGAGCCGAAAAATCCTTTCCTGATCCTGTTCCGCATCAATAAGCCGGGGCGATACCCCGCCTTAATATCCCTTGATTCTATCCACGCCAGCCGGAATCAGCCCGCTTGCCCGATAGAGTGCAATATTTTGCGCCACGATTTGCGCACCCGTTTCCAAATCAGTGGGGCCGGAGATATGCGGCAATACCGTCACCTTGGGGTGATCCCACAATACACTCTCAACAGGCAGCGGCTCCTGCTCAAACACATCCAGCACCGCATGGCTCATCGCCCCGCTGTCGAGCGCTGCCAAGAGTGCTGCGTTATCCACAATCGGGCCAC
>CAMBDR010000777.1 GCA_945864765.1 Janthinobacterium lividum
TTGTTTTTATCGTTTGGAAGCTGCCATCATGCCCGAATTTGAATCTGCCCAGTTTGATACCATTTTAGTCGCCAACCGGGGCGAGATTGCCTTGCGCGTTTTCAAAACGGCTAGCCAACTTGGCTTTAAAACGGTCGCCGTGTATTCCGATGCCGACCAGGGCGCGCCGCACTGTCTGGCCGCCGATTGCGCGCTGCGTTTGGGCGAGGCCGCGCCCTCGGCTTCGTATCTGAATATCGAGGCGATTCTGGCTTGCGCACGCCAGAGCGGGGCGCAGGCGGTGCATCCCGGTTATGGCTTTTTGGCGGAAAACGCGGCCTTTGCCCAGGCTTGCCTGGATGCCGATTTGGTGTTTATCGGGCCACCGCCCGCCGCCATGACGGCCATGGGCAACAAGGCTGGGGCCAAGGCGATTATGATTGCCGCTGGCGTGCCCTGCGTACCGGGTTATCAGGGCGAAGACCAAAGCGATGCCAGCTTTTTGGCAGCCGCGCGTGATATCGGCTTTCCCATCATGATTAAAGCGGCAGCCGGGGGCGGTGGGCGCGGCATGCGTCGGGTGGATACTATCGAAGCGCTGGCAGCGAGTTTGCCATCGGCCCGTTCCGAAGCCTTAAATGCCTTTGCCAGCGGTGAATTGATTTTGGAAAAAGCCATTATCGAACCGCGCCATATCGAAATTCAAGTCTTTGCCGATAAACACGGCAATGTGCTGCATTTGGGCGAGCGCGATTGCTCGGTGCAAAGGCGGCATCAAAAAGTGGTGGAAGAAGCGCCTTCGCCCGCCGTCACGCCCGAGCTACGCGCACGCATGGGCGCGGTAGCGGTGGCGGCCACCCGCGCGATTGGCTATGTGGGCGCGGGTACGCTGGAGTTTTTGCTGGATCAAAACGGCGCGTTTTATTTCATGGAAATGAATACCCGTTTGCAGGTGGAACATGCGGTGACGGAAGCGGTGCTGGGGCTGGATTTGGTGGCATGGCAATTGCGCGTGGCGCAAGGCGCAACCTTACCCATGACGCAAGCTGAGGTGGATGCGCGCTTCATTCAAGGTGGCCATGCGATTGAAGTGCGCCTGTGTGCAGAAGACCCGGCGCAAGACTTTTTACCGCAATCCGGCCCGGTGGTGTATTGGCAAGCCGCGCCGCATGTGCGTTGCGAGCATGCGCTGTACAGCGGTGCTGCGGTGTCGCCACATTATGATTCGATGATCGCCAAAATCATTGCCCATGGCCCCACCCGTGCTGATGCTGCGCGCCAGCTTACACGGGCGCTGGGCGAAACGCACTTGCTGGGCATTCCGACCAACCGCTCTTTTCTGGCGCAATGCCTGTCGCACCCGGAATTTCGGGCCGGACGCGCCACCACCGCCTTTATCGAACAACAGTTACCCGCCAGCGCGCGCATGCGCCCCGCTGCCGATGCGACCACCCAGCAACTGGCCTGCGCCTTGTTGGCGCGGCAAAGCCTCTCCCTGCAAGTGCGGCGTTTTCCGGCCGAGTTGACTGGCTGGGCCAGCAGTGCGCGCTATCCACAAACCCTGCGCTTTGAACTCGATGGCGTGGCGCTGCAAATGCAAGTGCTGCAAACCGGGGCCAACAGCGGGGAAATTGTGGCGCAGGGCCAAAATAACCAAAGCACCCAAAACACCGGGTTTGCCATCAGCCCGATGGCGGGGGCAGAGTTGAGCGTGACGCTGGATGGCATCGCCCATAAGGTGCTGGCAACCGACGGGTATTTTGTGCATGGCGGGCGCGAGTACAGCTTGCGCAATACCAGCGCCATGCCCGCCACCCGTGCCGCGCAAGGCGCGGGCGATGGCCGCATCAAAGCACCGATGAATGGGAAGGTAGTGAGTTTGGAAGTGGCCGAGGGCGCACAGGTGGTGGCCGGGCAAACCTTGCTGGTGCTGGAAGCGATGAAGATGGAACACCGAATTGCCGCAGGCTGCGATGGGGTGGTGGCGGAATTGATGGTGGAATTGGGCGCGCAAGTGGGGCCGGGGCAGGTGATGATGGTGGTGGAGGCCAAGGTCAGTGCATAGTCCACAGCGAATGACTTGGTTGCGATGATTCAATGCTGTGCTCAAGATGTGCGATTATCTAACGAAACATTATCAATTTTATCTTTCACGTTGATTGTATTGCATATTATTTGTAGCATCTCAACAAAACCGATCTGGCACACCACACCGTTTGCTACGCCTTCTTGATAACAATCCTGCAAACGCGGTGGCAGCGCGGCCAGTGCTGCGGGTAATGATACGAAAACGCGACATGTACCAGCGCAGTACCGCCGACCTTTCCACCATGCATACTGCACCACAGTTTGCGTTAAGCGGTGAATGCCAGTAAAACTGTTATATGTGATCTCAAGGAATTTTTTTAAACTTTTTTATCGGGTACTTTCCCGCCCACATAGCCCGCATGGCTGATTCCGATTAGCCAAAGAATTTCAGTAGGGAGTTTTGGAACCCCGCCAGCTTTTAATGCTGCAGCAATATAAACAAGCAAAATAGCCAAGGTAAAGAGAAAATTTTGATATTTTGTGATGTTGATTACCTCATTTGCCTTAACACCTTCTTCCTCTAACCAAATCTGCGCAAAACGCGGCTCACTACTGGAACCAGTGGCGGTTCCTGCGGGTGGCTCTTCAGGTGGCTCTTTAGGTGCTGTTGCTGTGGGCATATTAGCCGGATCTTTAGTGGCCTTTACGCCTGCCGCCAGTATGCCTGATGTTGCGCTGATGCCCATTAACCCCCATACGGTCGCATCAATCGAGAAGGTGTGTGCTGCGTCAATTTGATTTGCAAAAAATGAGCCTACAACTGACGATAGAATGACGATAGTCCAAAGGATCATTTGAAAATGATTCAAGCTATAACGCCCACGATCATCGATCAGAATTCCACATACCCTTTGATTCATTGGAGCTATATTTTTCCCTATGAAAATTGTAACTACTAACAAAATAAAAAAGGCCGCTAGCCAGAACGCATTAAAAATAGTATCCATGAGTAAATTCCCCGTCAGTTAAAATGGATGATTGGTTAAATTCTATTTTGATTTAAAGAATTTCAGACATTGAATTAT
>CAMBDR010000778.1 GCA_945864765.1 Janthinobacterium lividum
GCGCTTGATTTCATCCAAAATATTTTGACTGACATAATTGGATAAAAACAGCCGGGAATAACGATCATCCGGCGCAAAAAAGGCCGCCACCACCAAAAAATTGGCCGAACTTTTTGATACCGTGACGCCTTGCCGCCGCACTTCCTGCGGTAATTTGGCATCGGCCTGGCGCACCCGGTTGTTGACGTTGACGGCGGCAATATCCAGATTGGTGCCCACTTCAAAGGTGATATTGATCGTAACCCGGCCATCGCCCGAGGAAACCGAATTCATATACAACATGCGCTCGACGCCATTGATTTGCTCTTCGATGGGCGCGGCCACGGTGCGCTCAATCACTTCCGCCGAGGCACCGGGGTAAAATGCCGTCACATTCACCACCGGCGGGGCAATTTCGGGGTAGCGCGCAATCGGCAGCACGCGTAAGGCCGCCAAACCTGCCAACACAATCAGGAGCGAGAGCACGCTGGCAAAAATGGGGCGTTCAATAAAAAACTTGGAAAACATGCAGTATCCTTGGGGTATTTTGCTGTATTAATGGGCAAACTCAGTGGGCTGGCTCAGTGGGCCGGCTCAGTGGGCCGGTGCCAGCGCAACCGGTTTTACCGTCATGCCCGGCGTATGCGCTTTCATGAAGCCATCCACCAACACCCGCTCGCCCGCCTTCAAGCCTTTGCTCACAATCCATTCGCCATTGGACCAACCATCCAATTCCACCGTATGCGCTTGCAATTTATTGTCGGCCCCCACGGTGTACACGGTTTTTCCACCCTGGCCGTCGGTCACCGCGCGCTGCGGTATCGCCAGCGCATCGGTGCGGGTCACGCCCTGCAAGGCGACGCGCACAAATTGGCCGGGACGCAACACCCCTTTTGGGTTAGCCACTTGCGCGCGCGCGTCAAAACCACCCGTGTTGGGGTTGACTCTTTCGCTGGAAAAATTCATTTTGCCCGTCAACGGGTAAAAACTACCGTCCGCCAGCTTGAGTTTTACCGCAAAATCCAAACTGCCATTATTGGCACGCGGCCCCGCAAGCTTGACTTTGCCCGTAGCCAGATCCCGGTTCAGTCTTAAATAGTCGGTTTCGGAAATACTGAATTGAATAAAGATTGGGTCGGTCTGAACGATGCTGGTGAGCAAGCTGTCTGTGGTGCTCAGCAAGCTACCTTCGGATTTGGCGGCCACCCCGGTAATGCCATCAATCGGGGCAAGTACTCTGGTATAGCCCAAATTGAGTTTGGCTTCATTGGCCTGGGCTTGCACTTGCTTCAAGCTTGCTTCCAGGGTTTCCTGCGCCGATTTGGCATCGTCAAATTCTTTTTGGCTGATGGCTTTTTCAGCGGCCAAGGGCGTTAAGCGCGCCAGTTCACGCTGAGCCTGGTTCAAGCGCGCTTGCGCCACCGCAACGGCCGCCTGAGTCGAGGCAACCTGAGTCTGAAAATTGCCCGCATCCAGCTCAAACAACAAGCTGCCCGCCTTGACTCGCGCGCCCTCTTCATAATGCCGTTTTGCCAAAATACCGCCGACGCGGGCGCGCACTTCGGTTTCACGCGAGCCGGCGGTTTGGCCGACGTATTCAAAATCTTGCGCCAGATTGCGGGGTTGAAGTGTAATCACATTCACTTCCGGCGGTGGTGGGGCCTTGGGGGCATTGCCACTGGGGGCTTGACCGCAGGCAAGCAACATCGGCACAACCAGGCAAGAAAGGGCGGCTAGCCCAAAGCAGGAATTCAACGATCTCATCAATGCATCTCGCAACTAAAAACAGGTTGCCCATTATAAAGCTTAACGGCGCTGGTTCAATGATTGCTTGAAACCTGGATGGCGACTGTCGTGAAAACACCGTAAAAACGCCCGTTTGGCCGGGAAACTTGTCCCGAATCAGGCTATAGTGTAAAAGCTCGTGTTAAAAAACGTATTCCATAGTGAAAAAATTTAATCAGAAAGTTCCCATGCTCAGTCACTTGTTCAGTCACTTACTTAAACCGTTGCAAATTGGCGCAGTCAGCGCGCCCAACCGCGTTGTCATGGCCCCCCTCACCCGCTCGCGCGCCAAGCGCCCCGGCGACATTCCGCAAGCCATGAATGTGCAATACTATGTCCAGCGCGCCAGTGCCGGTTTGATTGTCACAGAAGCCAGCCAAATTTCCCGCCAGGGCCAGGGCTATGCCTGGACGCCGGGCATTTACACCGATGCGCAAGAGGCGGGCTGGAAAAGCGTGGTCGATGCGGTACACACAGCGGGTGGTCGCATGGCGCTGCAACTATGGCATGTGGGGCGTATTTCTCACAGTTGTTTTCACGATGGCGGGCAACCCGTCGCCCCGTCTGCAATTGAAGCCACTGCCAGCCAATGTTTTGCCGAAAACCCGGATGGCAGCGCAGGCTATGCGCCCGTAACACCACCGCGTGCGCTCGCGCTGGCAGAAATCCCGGATGTGATTGCGCAATACCGCCAAGCGGCACAGCGCGCCAAGCGGGCCGGATTTGATATGGTAGAAATCCACGCTGCCAATGGTTACCTGTTGCAGCAATTTATGGCCACCAATAGCAATTTGCGCGAGGATGAATATGGCGGCAGCCTGGAAAACCGCGCCCGCTTAACCCTGGAAGCGGTCGATGCCGCCATTGCCGAAATGGGGGCCGCCAGAGTAGGTGTGCGTATTTCGCCACATTTTGCCGCGCATGGCATCGCCGACAGTGAAGCCGAACCGATGGCCTTGTATTTGGCGCGCGCGTTTTCTGAGCGTGGCATTGCGTATTTGCATATTGCCGAACCAGACTGGGCTGGTGGGCCATTGCTCAGCGATGCATTCAGACAACAATTGCGTGCCGCCTTTACTGGCAGCCTTATTTGCTGCGGCAATTACAATGCCGCCGAAGGCGATGAATTAATCGCCAGCGGCCTGGCCGACGCCGTGGCCTTTGGCCGACCTTTTATTGCCAACCCGGATTTGGTGGCGCGTTTTGCCAATGGTGCCGAACTCAACAAACCCGACCGTACCACCTTTTATGGCGGTGATGAAAAAGGCTATACCGATTATCCAGCCATGGGGTGATGTTGCCTCACCAATTGCCATGCAAGGAATGAT
>CAMBDR010000779.1 GCA_945864765.1 Janthinobacterium lividum
CGTTTGGCGAGACCGATTCCCTGGTCAATCGCTTCGCCCTGATACGCCCTTTAAGTGCCGTCAATACCCCACCATTTTTAATCATCATGACCAATGAAAACGGCTTGAAAACCAAAGAGTGGATCAAGAAGTTTTACCGCAAAAAAATCAGCCAGATTTTAGAGAATAAACCAGGGTCGGAAGCCGGGTTAAACGCAGCGGTGCAAAATCAAAGAGCGCAGCACGCCGGCTTTCTGGTGGCACGGATGGACGATTACAGTACCCGGCAAAAATCCAACGCCCACTACAATGCGGCCATGCGCCTGCTGGGCGAAGCCAAACTCGATGCGGCATTGGCGCAGCTAGACCCGGAGCAACTAAAAAAGCTACCGGGTGTAGGTGAGCGTACCAGCGACGAAACTGCCCTGACCTGGCAATTACGCGCCGAACTGCTGGCCCTGCGCGCTGATTTTTCTGCTGCCGCAAAGGCTTATGAACAAGCACGCCAATTGGAGCCCAGAAATGCCATCCTTTTGCCGGCCTATGGGGTGTTCCACAATATTCAAGGCAATTATGCCAAAGCGGCTGAAGCGTTTGAAAAAATCACCTCCCTCGCGCGGGATAACAATCGAAGTATTTTACTCATTAATGCTTTGGTCAATAGCGGCAATACACAGATTCGCTTGAAGCAATATGCGACAGCGCGCAAGAATTATGAGGAAGCAATTGACTTGGCAAGTAACCTTACGCAAGAAGAATATTCCCGCAACCCCAGCATTTTGCCATGGGGCTTACGCAGTCTCATCAATTTAAATCTGATCGAAAAACGCCAGCCGGAAGCGCTGCAATGCTATCAGAAATTAGTCGCCGCACAGCGCAAGTTGTTCAAGGAAAAGCCGGATCAATATCGCGACCAACAAAGTAAGGATTTGTTTGATTTTGGCAAACTGGCTTTGGAACAGGGGCAACGCGACCAAGCGCGATTGCTATTTGAAGAATCGCTTCAGGTTTTGCGTACCGCCAAAGACACGAACCACCCTGACTTTTTGGCCAAACTGGTGCCGGTTTTACACGCCCTGGCCGAGCAGAATATGGCCGATAAGCGTAACCAGGATGCCTTGCCGCTGCTCGGCGAAGCCACCAAGCACTACCGCACTTTGGCGCAAACCGAACCGGAGCGCTTTTTGCCGCTGCTGGGGTTGGGTTTAAACCAGCTTGCCACCCTGTATGTGGAACAAGCCAAACTGGCCGATGCCGCGCTGACATTCCAAGAAGAGTTGGCTGTTCACCGTAAGCTGGCGGCGAAAGACCCGGCCAACAATATGCTGGATGTGGCCGATACGCTGGTGAATCTGGCGTCGTTGCAGCAGGCCAATCGGCAAAACGATGAGGCGCGCAAGGGATTACTGGAAGCGCAAGGAATTTATCAGAATTTAAAGAAAACCACGGCTCAGGCGTTTGAGCCGGAATTGCGGAAAATTGATACGCTGTTGGCGCAGTTGGGCAAAAATAAATAATTTATGTCGAGCGAGCAGGCGCGCCTGCCCTGCCCGCCCTCGTACACGAGTAGCCTGCATCCTCCGGTGTCAGGATCATACAATCTTTTGCCACATGCACCCGCACGCGGGTGTGCGGCCCGAACCCGGCAGGCACCAGCCAATAGCCGCACAGGCGTATTTGTGGGATATTGGCAGCGGCTGTTGGGCTGACGCTGACCGTAACACGCCGCCGGGGCTTGATGCGCGGCGGGCGCGCATGCTTGGGCGGTTTGGGGGCCGCTTTACCTGCTTTTAGCCTGGCAAGTAAGGCTTCAAGTACGGGGATAAGGGCGGCATTATCGGTGATGGCGGTGGGAGTGGCGGGGGTGGTGGGTGTGTCGGCAATGCGACTGTCGGTGGTGGTGCTGGGTGTAGTGTTTGCGGATGCGTGCGCAATCCGTGTATCATCTGGCTTAGCCATGATCAACTCCTGGTGTTTTACGTTGGTTTTGGTTAGCGGATTGGTGGTGGTGACACACCAGCAGTCCGCGCTGTTTTTGTCTTGCGACTGGGTTATTGTACAGGAAGCGGGGTGAAATGGAACGATATTTTTTTGATTTTTTTCGCTCTGCCAGCCCTTGATTGCCCATGTGCTTGCGCATTTCTGAAGACGATGTATGAATGTTGGAACTGCCCCCATTGTTCGCAAGCGCCGGGCTTGAGTTTGGGGGAGATTGGCGCTTTGGTGTGGCCGACTGCCCCGGACACCTATTCAATTAAGAATTTCTTGCAAGCTGGAATAATTCAAGACCCGCAAGCACCAGCGGCTGAGTTCTGCCTCATTGCCATGCTGCAAGCGAGCCAAGGCCCAATCGGGTAGTGGGGCAAAGCGCGCTTCCAATAATTGTTGCAAAACTTCAGCTTTAGCTTCTTGCCGACCTTCTTGCCGACCTTCTTGCCGACCTTCTTGCCGACCCTCGGCCTTCCATTGCTGGGTCCATTCGATCACTCTTTCGGCTAACATGGTTTTAATCTCCAATAAATTTCCAACTTCCGGCAGCGTAACACCCGGCAGACGATTTGGCAACAGCACCCGCCTGATCCACACGGCAAAGGCGCGACGCAAGCGGCGGCGTTCTGGTGCATTCAGCCATTCTATCAAAGCGGACATGGCATCGAGCAACGCTTGCGGATCGCGGCTTTTTTCCAGGCGCATCATGGCGGCGGCCAAATTCTTTAAGGCAAACTGCGCGCTTTCATCGACAGCGCCAATTTCCAGCAGAAAATAACGCAGTTGCGGTACGTATTGCGCCAAGCCGCCGGGTAGCTTTTCGATGAAATCGCTGATGTCGCGTTTTGCCCACCACTTTGCCTGCCCATTGTATAACACCATCGGAAAAACCGGGGGTAATTTACCGCCCTCAGCCAAGTTATTGCTCTGGATTAAGTCTTGATAAAGTAAGGCGAGGTAACCCATGATGCGTACCGCCATGAATTGATCAACGCTAGCTTGAAATTCCAGCAAGATATACACGTAGACGGTGTGACCTTTGATGTTGACGCGCCAGATGATGTCGTCTTCACGGCGGCGCAGGTCGTCGGTGATGTAGGTGTTGGGGAATCGTTCGAG
>CAMBDR010000780.1 GCA_945864765.1 Janthinobacterium lividum
CCAGTATGTATCAGGCAACAGCGCCAGTCTGACATTTTCCCGTACCTATCAGACTACCCGTAATGTGAATTGGTCCGCCACTGCCTACGATCTGGGCGGTCTGCCAAGCAATATGCTGCAAGGCAGTTTTGCGGTTTTGGATGCTGTATCCGGCCCGCTTATTTCCGGGTTTTCCCCGTCCAGTCCGAGCGCCAGTGCGGGCGTACAAACGATCACCATCAATGGCACCGGGTTTGACCCTGCTGCAGTGGTGCAATTGACTGATCCGGTGGGAAACCGGTTCACTTGCTGCAACGCGGGTTCCCCTGTCTTTCTGTCTGCAAACAGCGTGGAAATCCGGCCCAATTTTGCCGGAGCGGCAGGCACCTGGATTATCAGTGTCAGTAATCCGGACAACAGCAACAATTCAGCCACGCTGGTGGTGATGCCATGACAGGCTAATCAATCAATCTGGAAAATGGCAATGTCTGGATTGGCTGGGCAGCGTTACGCGTGGGCACGCTGTGCCCACCCCTACGGTTTAGCCGCTTGCAATCGTTCGTACTTGGCCATCAGTTGTTCCTGGCTTTCGCGCCATTCCGGGTGGAAGGGGATGCAACTGACCGGGCACACCTGTTTGCATTGCGGTTCGTTATAGTGGCCGACGCATTCGGTGCATTTATTGGGGTCGATTTCATAAATCGACTCGCCCATATAGATGGCATCATTCGGACATTCTGGTTCGCAGATGTCGCAGTTGATGCAATCGTCAGTAATCATTAAAGCCATGGTGGGTTTGGGTATCCGCGTTGGGGTAGGGTGGGTTATTGTGCCGGGATGGGGCCGATTTTCTTTTTCAGCCAGCGTTCTACCGACGGAAACACAAATTTCGAGACATCGCCGCCAAGTATTGCAATTTCGCGCACGATGGTGCCGGAAATAAACTGGTACTGGTCTGATGGCGTTAAAAACAGGGTTTCCACATCGGGCAACAGATAGCGATTCATGCCCGCCATTTGAAATTCATATTCAAAATCCGACACCGCGCGCAAACCCCGGATGATAACGCGCGCATCGTGGCGGCGCACAAAATCTTTCAGCAAACCGGAAAAGCCTTCGACGGTTACATTGGGGTAATGGCCGAGCACTTCATTGGCAATTTCGAGCCGTTCTTCCATCGTAAAAAAGGGATGCTTGTTGCGACTATCGGCCACGCCGACCACCAAACGCTCGCACAGGCTGGCGGCCCGCCGCACCAAATCTTCATGGCCGCGTGTGAGTGGGTCGAATGTGCCGGGGTAAACTGCTACAACCATAATGGCTCCGTCAATTAAACTGGTGGGGAAAACAACTCAAAAAAAAGCCTGCGACCCGGCATTATGCCTGAAATTTGCGCTTTGTATCCGCAAACCCCTTGGTTTGTTTGAGCTTGGTGATGTTATGTGGTGATTTCATGCGACTCAATGCTGACCACATTGCGTGCTTCGCGGGCAAATTCCACGCCGATCAAATGAATCGGCAAACCGTGGGCGCGGTATTTGTCGGCATAGGCTTTATCAAGCAACTGCTGTAAGGCGCGGCCCTTGGGGGCGCTTTCGATGACATTGTAATGAATTCATCATCTTCACAAATCTTACTGGCGGCTCTGACCACGTGTTCAAGTTGTGATTTCTTCATTTAGCTGGCGCACTACATCTTTGGGTAGCATGCCAACATAGGGAATCGATTGGCGCAGTTGATTACTTTTTTCGGACAGCCCAACCATGGCGCTAATCATTTGGCTGTCATCCGGGTTGGCAATGATGGTGGCCCATTCGGCATAAGCCAAGCTGCTGACGCCATTGGCGCGCCAGCGTTCTATGTTCGCTTTGGCATGGGCTTTAATGGTTTGCAGTGGAAAACTGGCCAGGACGGCGCAGGAAAGTTTGTGCTTGAGCGTATCCAGTTCGGTTTGCGCGTTTTTCTGTGGTGGTAAATGGGCTTGTGCATCATGCAAGGACATGACATACACCGAGGGTTTGCCATGGACGGTGATGATGACGGGTTCGCGCAGCGCAGCGCGCAAGACTTCGCCTAATTTGTTTTTGGCTTCTTTTGCTGTATAACTTTCCATCATCTACTCGTACTGAATGTATTCTGACGATAATGGCTAAAACAACAATTTTTGTCAATCAAAATCTGGTAAGGCGCAGCGGCTTGTGTGTCTGCACTGGGTTTCTGTAAAATTTCTGGTGATTACACCTTTACGACGCGCGCCCCATTCACGGCCCCAATTTGGCACCACGCGGCACTATTATATAATTCAGCATTCCTTGCCGCTTTCGGCAAGAGCATGAGGAGGTCAAAAATGTCCGAACTTACTCTCGAAAGAGGCCGAATCTCGGCACGTTGCACCAAAGCGCAGCAAGCGCGAATTGATACCGCTGCCAGCTTGACTGGTACAACGATTAATCAGTTTGTATTGCAAGCCGCGTTGGAAAAGGCAGATTGGGTGATTGAGCGTGAGCGGCGCATTGCATTGAGTGCAGCCGATGCCGCCCTGATCGTGGAAATGCTGGAAAACCCGGCCAAGCCCAATGCAGAACTTACCATGGCGTTTGAACGCTACCAGCGCAGAATCCAAAATGGTAAACTACATAACGGCATTGCACGCAAATCATGACGTAAATGTGTTTGATTGCGGCACGACGGCGGCGTGGTAGGCGTCGCGGTTTTTTTGTAGTTGCGCAACCGCAATACCGACGAGTATTTGGGCGGCTGGGGGAAGGTGCATAATCCCGATTTTAATTATGGCGAATTCGCCACAATTACCAATCGCGGCGGCTTGAACTTGGGTGGTGGCAGGGGCTGCGACCTATTTTAATTGCGGCGGTTTAAGGTTTGATGGCGGGTATAATGCAATGCATTGGGGGCTTGCTGAGGGGTAAAAGTATGGATCGGGCTGAAATTAGAGCGCAATTGCAGGAATTGCCGATTGAAGCATCGGTAGCGTTTGCTGTGCGGGTTGGTTTGCGCGTGTTGCCGTGGTTGGCGCTATCAGAAGATAAGCAGGTATTGGCACGTTGGCCTGAGAAAACCCGTGCAGCGTACTTGTTGGCGG
>CAMBDR010000781.1 GCA_945864765.1 Janthinobacterium lividum
GGGTGATATGCAACTTTCAAAATTCAGGCGAGGCGTTCCTCTTATTTAAATTGAGTTTACTCAAGTCAAAGCACAATTCTCAAAACAATCTTAGCGGTGTTTATTTTTCATATTGCAATTCTTTAATTCATTGAGTGGTTAAATATCCAATTCCACCAAATATGCATACTAAAAGGTTGCGACCATCAAATACAAGCCAATTATTGGAAATGGGTGTTTTACCTAAAAAGATAGAGTAGTCTTATGCCTTTGCCGCTGGTTGTGGCACTGTCTGCCCGGCTATCCAAATAAAGCCTGCCAGTTCGCACGCCACGGTGATCCAAACCTGCACTTTCAGCTTGCCCTTCTCCTGCATGACGTGATAACGCGGGCACAAGTGCTTTTGCGCCTTCCATGGGGTTCTCCTGCACTTCTTCTGTGGTTCGTTCCGCCCGGCGCTGCAATACCTCCGTCTTGCGTGCCTGATGCCGATATGGCCAGGCCGCTTCGACCAGCACCCGCCGCACATGCCCGTTACCTATTTTGGTGATGGCACTACGCGATTTGGTGCCTCCACTAGTTATTTTTGCTCAATTCCTAAGTCAATCACGTAAGGCGAGCACGGGAGTAATCCGCATTGCAGTGAATGTGTGGCCCAGGGTCGAACATAGGGCAACAGCAATGGTAATGCCCAATGCTGCCACCATGGCGAGCCAGCCGACCGGTGCTCTTTCCACAAAAGTGGCGAGGTAGCGCTCAATTCCAATGTAAGCAAAAGGTAGCCCGAACAGGGCGGCACAACCTACCAGCATGGCAAATTCGCGCGTAACCAGTCGTGCAATCGCCAAATTGTCTGCGCCATACAGTTTGCGCAGCACAATCTCTTTAGCGGCACGTTACACACTGTACGCGGCCAGCACATAGATACCAAATGCAGCAATGATGATGGCAATCACGCTCGATACAGCCAGCAGTTGGGCGATGCGCGCATCGTCTTGATACTTGCTGGCCAAGTCGGCTTGCACGGTGTTCATTTGCAGCAGGGCATTGGGGAAAAACCGTGGCCATAGTTTTTCAATTTCTTTTTGCAGCGCGCCCGGCTCGCCATTGCCGCGCACGGTAAAGGTGTTGACCAGTGCTTTTTGAAGGAAATAAACCGTCGGTTGCGTACTGTTTTTTGCTGAGTGGTGCCGTATTTCTGGCACGATGCCGACGATTTGAAACTGCGTGGGGTTAGTACCCGAGCGTAAAAACTTGCCGATGGCCGCTTCGCCGGAAGCAAAGCCAAGCCCTTTGGCCGCCGCCGCGTTCATAACAATGCGGGCATTGTCGTCGCCGGAGTCGGTCGCTGTCGCGTAGAGCCGTCCGGTTTCTGGCTTGATGCCATACACTTCAAAAAAGCTGGCATTGACGTTCAACCAGTACATGTTTACTGAATTGCCGCCTTCTCGCTGAAACGAGGTTGCGTTGGAATTTCGGGTGATGGTCTCGTTGGCAAGCGCAACGCCTGCAACCCCGGGCAGCCGCTTTATGGCGTCATGAAAGGCACTGACATTCGCGTTGCGCATGTCGTCAGGTGTGGTAATGGTGAGCAGTTGCGCCGGATTGAAGCTGGGATTTAGGTTGCTGGCGAAACGCACCTGCCAGGTTACTGCGAGCGTCATCGCGCCCAAACCCATGGCGGTGGCGAATTGCATAATGGTAAGAATGCGCCGCAGCCATAAGCCGCTTGTGGTTTCACTGTTGCCGCGTCCGGACAAAGCGGCGACAGGCAATACTTTCAGCGCCGACCATGCTGGATAAATCCCGGCACATACGCCTAACAACACGCCGAGAAAAATACTCGTCATCAGCAGCCATGGCGAAAACAGATCGTTGAGGTTGAGGTCGAGTAAGTCGGAAAAGGTCGGCAACAGCAACTTTGCCAACACCAGGCCAAAACCAGTCGCGATCAGGCAAACCAATACCGACTCGGTCAAAAACTGTTGAATCACGCGTACCGCACTCGCGCCCATTACCTTGCGTATGCCAATTTCACGTTGCCAGCGCAAGGCGCGCACCGTGGCGAGGTTGACATAATTGGTCGTTGCCAGCAGCAATATCCCCAGCGCAATGGCAGCCAATCCGGCCAGTGCGGTGCGGTCGCGGGCGGAGGATGCTGGCTCAATGTCCGGGTCAAGATACTGATCTTGCAATCGCCCCAGCTTAAATTCCATTAATTTCCTGTCCGGCGGCACACTGCCCATATCAGCTTGGACGTTTTTATAGAAGGTGGGCTTGACGAGCGTGCGCTCAATGGCCGCAGCAACCAATTCGGGCGATGTACCAGAAAGCTTGAGGTAGACATAACCGTGAGTGGAACCCCAGTTGGTGTTGACTTGGCGGCGATAGTCTGCGCGCCAGGTGTTGGTATTGATGCCGGTCAGAATGGTATAGCCGACGGTGCTGGTGCTTGGTTGGTTGGGCAAGACAGCGGCAACCGTGTAGGCGGTGTTGCCAATGAGCATTGTTTTGCCAACCACATTGGGGCTGCCAAATAATTTGATGGCACTTTCTTTGGTAAGGGCGAGGCTATCGGGACGGGTGAGCGCAACGGCCAGATCGCCATCGATGGCTTGCAAGCCGAATATTTTACCGAACTCAGGATCGACTGCTGTCACATTGATCGATTGCACCTGATCGCCAATGCGTGCATCAACATCGTGTGAAATCATGCTGGAGGCGATTAGCGGCAACCCGCTTTCAGTGGCGGCTTTGCGCGCCGGGATGCTCGCTATCTCGCTCCAAAACCGACTATCGGCAAGGCGTTGCTTAAGAAAATAGACCTGTTCGTTGCCCGGTACATGCTTGTCATAGCTAAGCGAATGATACACCAGGCCCAACAGCAAAAAACATGCCGCAATACCGACGGACAGCCCAAACAGGGCAATGGCGGAATAACCTGGTTCATTGAACAGCAAACGCCATCCAATCTTCATATCTCGAATGTTCATGGCTTCCTATGGGGCTTGTAGTGCATCGGTGACAATCTGGCCATCCAGTAAATGCAGGACGCGGGCGGCTTGCGCGGCATGAGACGGTGAGTGGGTGACCATGATAA
>CAMBDR010000782.1 GCA_945864765.1 Janthinobacterium lividum
GGCCGCATTAAAACGCGGATATCGACTCAAGCTGGCGATATACGGGAGCCTACCTGGGGTCCCTTCATGAAATAATGTTCTTAAACACCAAGGAGAATTCAATGCTCAATTTTAAACACCTCACCTTACTGGCTGCCAGCAGCTTTTTACTTATGGCTTGCAATACCGTCAAATTGGACGAAACCAAACCCGTGATTGAAGAGCGCAAAACTGAAACCAAAGTCGAGCAGACCAAACCGGACGACAATCGCAAGATTGAAACCTTGGATACCAAAGTTGATCCATTAAAAGATCCAAATGGCGTGCTGGCCAAACGCAGTGTGTATTTTGATTACGACATGTATGTCGTCAAAGAGGACTACAAAGGCGTGGTACAAAACCATGCTAAATTCTTGGGTAGCAACAAGCAATACAAAGTCATCATTCAGGGCAATACTGATGAACGTGGCGGCAGCGAATACAATTTGGCGCTGGGCCAAAAACGTGCTGAAGCCGTGCGTAAAGCCATGGGTGCATTGGGCGTACCGGATAGCCAAATGGAAGCGGTATCGTTTGGCAAAGAAAAGCCCAAAGCCTTGGGCAGCGATGAAGCCGCATGGGCGGAAAACCGCCGTGCCGACGTCGTTTATCCTTAACCCACTCACCAGCGATACCGCCGCTTCAATCCTGCGGTATCGCTTATCCACACGAGATTTTCACCATGAAAACCCTGTTTCGTAGCGCCATGCTGGCACTACCGCTAGCCTTGGCCCTGGCGGTACACTTGGCGCAGCCGGCACACGCCGGCATTTTGGAAGACGACGAAGCGCGCAAAGCGATTTTGGATTTACGTCAAAAGGTAGAACAAATCCAACAAGAATTGCGCCAGCAAATCGCCGAAAAAACCGACAAAAGCAGCACGCTTGATTTGGTTAACCAAAACGAGCAACTGCGTCAGGAAATTGCCAAACTGCGCGGTCAGGTCGAAGTACTGACCAATGAAGTAGCGAATGCGCAGCGGCGGCAAAAAGATTTTTACGTCGATCTGGATAACCGTTTGCGCAATCTGGAACCCAAAAAAGTCGTGGTCGATGGCAAAGAAGCACAAGTCGATCTGTCTGAGCAAAAAGCGTATGATGCGGCCGTCGCTTTATACAAGGGTGGCGACTACCGCAACGCAAGTACTTCATTTGCCGACTTTTTGCGCCGTTACCCCGAGTCAGCCTATACGGCAGCGGTGCAATATGGCTTGGGCAATGCGTTTTACGCGCAGCGCGACTGCAAAAGTGCGATTGCCACCCACAATGCCATGGTGAAAAACTTTCCTGACCATGCCAAGGCACCGGATGCCATGCTCAGTGTTGGGGTATGTCATACCGAGTTAAAAGAAAAAGCGGCAGCCAAGAAAGTATTGGAAGCCTTAGTGGCACAATACCCGGAATCGGCAGCGGCGCAAACCGCGAAAGAACGGCTGGGCGGGAAATAAAACCGGGCCAAGAACAAGTGTGAAAACAGACGTGAAAACGACAGCCGCATTTTTCAAACCAGTTTAAATTCAGACATTTTTAAAGAATACGGCTTGGATCACTTGACGAATTTCTGGAAACCCCATATACTCTCTTCTTTCGGGTCGTTAGCTCAGCTGGTAGAGCAGCGGACTTTTAATCCGTTGGTCGCAGGTTCGAATCCCGCACGGCCTACCACGAATACAGCAGCAAAATCAAAGGGTTACATGTTTCGGCATGTAGCCCTTTGTCATTTCCCAAGGCAAAATTTGATCCCGTGTAGGGCTGGTGTAGGATTTTTCATTCCATACATAACAACAAAAATCAACACTTCCACCATTATCAAGCGTTGTTTTATTGCGCTGCCTGTTTCAAGATGTGCTGGCCGTGGCTGGAAATGTCCGGTTTTCGTGCCTGGTTAAATGTCCGCTCTTGTTCCTGGGTGCGCGGTTGCCCGGTCGCTGTCGCTGGCGATGTCTGGCCCGGTCTCGTTCGATGTCGCATTCATGACGATGTGCTGGCGGGTGGCCCGAAGCGCTGGCGCTTGCTGCCTTGCGGGTCGCTGGTTTGGTGCTGGCCTTGGCTGGCCCGGATCACTGGCCGGGTGCCCTGCTGGCGCGCGCTGGCCATGGTGGCCGGGTGGCGGTGGTGCCAGATTGAATCAAAATGCCGCCTGGCCCCATTGAACCATGACGGCTATTTCTTGGGATGGCTACCCCGCCGTTTGCCATCTTCGGCAGTTGGCCAAACCTTTTCAATATGCCTTGCCGCGTCCCCGTAATCGCTAATGCATTGCTGGAAAAATTCAAGCTCAATTTCAAGATGCGCGATTAGTTTTTCACAGTCGGGTATCGGCCTTCTTATCTTTGAAACAGTAGCCATCTCCTGCAATAAATCAATCATCAATAAGCCGCTTTCAATCTCAGCACAAGCTTTTTCTGCAAAGCCGCAAAGCGCTAAACATTTATTTGCCTGTTCTGCGGTTAGGCTGCTTCTGTTAGTAATATCCCCCGGCAATAGCTGCATCAATCTTCCTAGTGGGTAATAATATTTTTTGGCATATCCATCAAGCAACAGTGCTTTATCCTCATTTCTCGGGTTATCAACTTCTGGCTCTACATCGGCGAAATCATGGTCTATGGCTATCAGCTTCATTAAATAGGCTTTCTCATCCTCGGATTTTTCATTGAATATTTTAAGGAGTAAAGCCGAAACATCATCAAGGGAAGACGCCTGAACCGCATCAGGGTTCGATTCAGGCTCAAGCACTACCGTTTTCACAGCTTCGGCTTGTGTTTTGATAGCGTCTGTCATGATGTAGATAAACAGCATCACGCCTATGACAGTAATCGTGATTTGCTGATCATTTGTTTTCCACATGATGAACCATAACGGGATAGCAGTACCGAAGAAAAGCGTTTCGGACAGATATTTAAATTGGGTACGCTTTGCATATAGTTTCTGTACATATGCCAATAGGCCAAAGGTTGGCAAGCCTTTATAATCGCCGCTCTCGGTTTGCTTGCCAAAATATACCAGTCGTGCAAATGACGCAAAGAAAAGGCACCATATTGCATTATTGTGATAA
>CAMBDR010000783.1 GCA_945864765.1 Janthinobacterium lividum
GGAATTGAAAGCATTATTCACCTCAGGACAGTAAAAGGCCAGATATATTATCTTGGCGGTGGTGGCGGGAAATTATCAGCGCCATCTCGAGATGACGCAAAATCTACCAAATGACCGCCCAAAATCGAAGTGTTTTCGATAGGCAGCACAGCATGTTGCACTTCGTGGCTTAAGGGTGTGAAAAAATCTATCATGACTAACTCCGTGAAAGGTTGGTGCTTGATTATACTATGTTGCCCAAGCTGCTAGCCATAAGAAAAGAGTCAATTTATAACACTATTGTGAGCCGCAATGAGTGGAAGTCTACCACTGGCGTTTGTAACTGTCTGCGGTTTAACCGTGTAAGTGCAACATTTTTACGTGACTGTCGTTTTTTCGAGAAAAACAAGGGAATGTGACGATTGTTGCATATTGCTATACGGAATTAATGGGACTGATCATCGGGTTTGTAAAGTACATACTTCCGTTATTTGACGAGCCGCGAATGCCTACTTGCCGCTGGGTGGTACACCATGTTTTTGATTGTGGCAAGGCTAATTCAAATGACCGCAGTTGCCACAGGCAGTTGACACCGACAGCAAAGCGTTCCACACTTGCACACTTACGCATGCCTGCAATGCCAACCGTGAGTATCCAAAGGAGTGTATATGAAATCTGCCGACCAGAGTTTATTTGACGAAGCATATTACCAGCGCTACTACTTCAACCAAAAGACCCGCGTGATCGACCCCGAGCACCTTGATCACCTGGGTGCTTTTGTCTGCAACTACCTGCAATACGTACACGTGCCGGTGCATCGCGTGCTGGATGTGGGCTGCGGCATCGGCTTGTGGCGCGATATCATCAAACGGCACTTTCCCAAGGCACAGTACCACGGTGTGGAGTACAGCGAGTATTTGTGTGAACGCTTTGGCTGGGAGCACGGCTCGGTGCTGGACTACCAGGCTGCGGCCCCATTTGATCTGGTGATCTGTCAGGGCGTATTGCCCTACCTGAGCGCTGAACACGCCAAACTGGCCATGCACAACCTGGGGCTGCTGTGCCAGGGCGCGCTGTATGTGGAAGCGGTCACGCGTGAAGATTGGGAGCAGAAGACCATTGACGAGACGCTGACCGACCCCGGCCAGTTCAAGCACCCGGTGCGGCTATACCGACGCGGTCTGGCCGAGGGGTTTATCGAGTTGGGGGGCGGCTTGTGGTTCAGCCGACAGGCGCAGGTGCCGCTGTTTGCGCTGGAGCGCTCCGGCAGCTAGTTGCGCAAACGCCGGGTCGATTCCCGCACCACCAATTCCAGCGGCGGCAGTTGATCAGAAAACACGTCTTTATTGATCAATTTCAGCATCGCCTCTGCTGCCAGCTTACCAATTTCATACACCGGTTGGTGGATGGTGGTCAGCGGTGGCATGGCGTAGCTGGAGCTGGGCAAATCGTCAAAGCCGATCAGTGACATATCTTCCGGTACGCGGATATTGAGTCGATACAAAGCCAGCCGCGCGCCGTAGGCCATTTGGTCGTTGGCGGCAAAAATGGCGCTAAAATTCTGCCGTGAGTTCACCAGTTGATTGGTGGCCAGCACCCCACCGGAAGCCTGAAAATCGGACTGTGCGACCAGTTCCGGGTCAAACGGCAAGCCTGCCTCCTGCAAAGCCTGTTTATACCCAAGCAGGCGCTGTAGCGCGTCCGGGTTTTCGGGGGGGCCGGCAATATAGGCAATGCGGGTGTGGCCAGATTCAATTAAATGTTTGGTCGCCAGACAGGCACCGCGACAATGATCCAAATTCAGGCTGTACAAATTCGCTGCCTGCAAATCGCGCCCGGTAATCACAATCGGCATGCGCTGCGCGTAATCGATCAATTGCTGATCACTCAAACGCCCTGTTAATACGATCACACCATCAACGCGCCGCCCTTGCAGCAAACTCATGCACGCCACTTCATCTTTTAAATTCCAGTGCCCGCTGACAAACAAGGGAATGTACGGGGTCGGCCCCAACACATCTTCAATCCCGCGCAGGGCCTCGCCATAGAACGGGCTTTCAATATCCTGAGTGATCACGCCGATCAACAGCGTTTGTCCGAGCGCCAAACCGCGCGCCAGCGCATTGGGTTGAAAATTAAAGCGCTTAATCGCTTGTTCCACCGCCAGACGCTTAGCTTCACTCACCTTGGCCGTACCATTTAAGATGCGCGATACCGTGCTCGGTGATACGCCCGCTTCACGGGCAATAAATTCGAGGGTGACGACTTCTTCGTTTGTGTTTGTAATAGGTTCCATAGGCTGAAATATCCCACACTCTGAAAGCGCTTGTCAATTTAATTCAAACAAATCCCTAATTTTCTCAAAAACAAGTTGCACATTGGCGAGGAACAACTTATACTGCTGAAAGCGCTTTCAGATTGAAGGTGTGTTGTGTGTGAACTGTGTGAGTAGTACTGATGATGACGGCAGGGCCTTAGGCGTAAAAGTGTGTGAATGCTTTTACGCCTTCTTTTCGCCCGATTTGGACAAGGATTACAACAAGTTATTGGTGGGCGAACCGACTCCAATCGCCCAAACTTAAGTGCCTTAATTCTGGCAATGCATTTACCGCGCAAAGTTTATTGAGCCCGAACATCACGAATTGGGTGCAGCCCCATAATGGTGCGTATCTCGTGGTTCGACAGTCTTGGCTTGTGTTCGCGGTGCGCCAGCTTCATTCACCCAATTGAGAACAAAGGCGCACTGGTCGGCTGCATTCTGGCTCGGTTCGCCTCTGTGCATCAAGCCCAGTTCTTCAGCGTGATCCATGGCATATTTAGCAATCGCATCTTTTGCGCTTTTCCCTGAAATGGTCCTGCCTCGGAAATGCTGGAACATTTTGACGCACGCAACCATGCGAATTGAATAGTGTGGGTTATCCGGGTTGAGTATTTCTCTTAACAAACCTGCATCGGCTACACTGCCATGGCCTCTTGCGATTACGGCTTCCAATGCGGCGATGTGGGCGCGTTCTTTGGCCTGTTCATCTTGCGCCTGCGCAAAAACGGCCATTTGGTGGGATATGATTTTTTGGGTTCCCAAAACGGTT
>CAMBDR010000784.1 GCA_945864765.1 Janthinobacterium lividum
ACAGGGCAATGAATATAAAGGCATAACGGATCTCCAGCATACCGTACACAGTAGCACCAAGCATCAGCAGAAAACCCAGAATCAAAGTCTGGCGCAAGCCGATCCGCGCGATCAAGCTACCAGTAAAAAACGAAGGCACGAACATCGCCAGTACATGCACCTGAATCGCTTGCGAGGTGGCTGTGAATGAGCAAAAATCTTTCATCACCAGCGAGGCCTGCACCATCAACAGGTTCATCATGAAGTAGCCACCCGCAGAGCAGAAAATTGCCACCAGAATTGGCCAGTTCCAAGATGCCTTGAATGGTTTGGCGACCCCCTTCACCACTGGTGCTGCCACGCTGGTACCGGGCTGCCAAAACGTCATCAACGCCAGGGTCAACACACCCAAGCCACAGAAAGCGGCGTAACAAAGTGAGAAATCGACAAACCCATCGACGCTGCGCAGTACTCCGGCCAGAATTGGGCCAATAATCGCGGCCAGCACGCCCCCTGCCACCACCAGTGAAATGGCTTTGGGCTTCAGTATCACATCCAGATTATCGACCGCCGCAAAGCGGTAGAAATTGGCACAGGCAATATACACGCCCAACAAGGCATGGGTAAGGATCAGGCCCTCAAAACTACCCGCCTGCACAGCCAGAAAACCACAAACACCTGCCAGTATCAACACCAACCCCGCCAACATAAAGACGATCCGGCGACCGAAGCGCCGCATCAGCATCGAAGCAGGATAGGTACACAACATCACAGCGGCAAACTGCGCACCGTAGGGCACCGTCCCGAGCACCGGGGTCGATGCCAGTTTGGTGCCAACCAGCGCGGCAATCGTGACAGCGATCACGGCACAGGTCAGATTGATAGCCTGCGCCAGTGTTAGCACCCAAGTAGCACCTGGCAAATTGGGCCGAAAACGGCGAGCAGGCTTCAACATTGCCTTGGCCCTAAACAGAAATTAAAAATCATTAACGATTACCTTTAAAATTATCACTCGTGATGCAATAAAAGCCATGAATCGGATGCTCCTCAAGTGTAATAGCGACCCAACGCGAAATCAGCTTCTGGAAATACGCAGGAAATGCGCTCCTTGCCAGCGCCAAGCCCCTTGCGTTTAACCTGAATACGGCCCACCGGGTTAGCATGATCAAGGTGGGTGCCACCGCATGGAATCGTGTGACCATCACTGTGCCAGAGCCGTGCGTCCGGCGCATCCGGATGGGCGCTGACCGTGATCGCCACGTCACGTGCGATGAAGGCATTGGCCTCTTCTTCAATTTTGGCAATTTCTTCAGTGCTAAAACGAGCTTCCACCCCAAAATCAAAGCGCGCACCGTCGATCTTGATATGGCAGCCGCGTATGCTCTTGATGGCATCCGGGCGGAACTTGGCCACGCCCAGATACAGGAAGTGCGAGGCCGTATGACTAAGCGAGAGGCGCGCCCGGCGTTCGACATCGATCTCCACCGTCGCACCGCTGCCGGGTTGAACCTGCGCCAACATAGCCACATCGTCTGGATGAATCGTATGCCAAATCACGCCATCGATCTGCACATCGGGAAACTCAGCCAGCCCGCTCAAATGGGCGTACACTTTTTGAGCCCAAACAAAGCGCAGCACGCGACCATCATCCAAGGTAATGGTGCCGTGATCCGCCTCCTGGCCGCCGCCTTCCGGGTAAGCCACGGTTGCATCAAGTTCAATATAGTCGGAGCCAACCTTGACTATCTTGGCCTTTGCCTGGCTGAGATAAAAATCATCGTAATACAGCTTTTGAGTCCTGCGTTCGAATTTCATTTGGTTTCCTCTAAGAATGGAATCTGCTAGGCCGACAGGCTCAGCAGCGAAAAGTCTTCTATGGTTCTGATAATTTGCAGACTGGTGCGTAAGCTCACGTGGCTTCTGGCAGGCACATTTTCATGAACAGTACAGTGTGGGCCAACGAACACATCATCGCCAATCTTAACCGGCCCAAAAATACGGGAGAACGCGCCAATCTGAACCCGGTCGCCAATAGTCGGGTGACGCTTGCCAAATGGATTGCCTGAAATGCCACTGGCACCCAGTGTTACACCGCCCAGTATATAGCAATCATCGCCGATTTCCGAAGTCTCGCCAAACACCGTGCCTATGCCATGATCAAGCACAAAGCGCGCCCCGATTCGGCACTTGAAATGCAATTCAGCGCCCGACAGCATTTTTCCGCGCGCCGAAATCAAGGGCGCGTACAGCGCGGTGCCTTCCATGTGTATTATGTGTATTGAATGGTGCGAGATGAAGTGGTGCATGGCATGGGCCAGCCGGTAATGCAGAACGGCCTTAAATGATGTATAGGTCTGGATGATCAATAGTGGATTGCCGCCCGCTGCCGGATCCTTGGCAACGAATGCTTGCACATCCTCCAGCAGTACCGCGACCACCTCCTCCAATAGCGGTGTAGTGGACAGATAACGGATGCACGCTGGTGAGCAACACTCCCAAAGTGCTGCCTGCAACTGTGCGTTCAAGGCGGCTGAAACGGCGCTATGCATATTCGGAAAATCTCATCGAAATATTATCGTCGGTATTGTAGCATAGTGCCTGGTAGAAATTCACTATTCATTTCCAATTTCTAACAACATAAAATTATTTCCTAAGAATCATATGCTTGCAGCCAAAATTAGTAACACCTCAATAAGCCGTGGCAACATTAACCCTGCGCGCCCTCCCGCAATATACTGACGCCGCCAAATCTTGCCGCGCTCTCAGAATTAGCTATAGCAATTCATATTCACACCATAGCATGCCAAGTCCCCTTCGTGCCAATCAGTCCCCGCTCAAATAATTTGGCAAATCATGAAAAAAAGGTTGTAAACTTTGTTGACTTGTGTTAACTTGCACATATGCTAACTACCAATGCAACCGCATCGCACAAGCCATGAAAAAATTTACGATGCCACTGATTTCGCCGGAAAACATGGCTCCCGAAATGGAGGAGTTTGTGGCGTTTGCGAAAGAATTGACCAATGATGCCAACGCGCTATACGAAGAAGGCGTTGCGTTGCGCAAAGAGCTTGCACT
>CAMBDR010000785.1 GCA_945864765.1 Janthinobacterium lividum
TACGCGATGGCCGTTCGCTACTCATGGTTTGCCATGACCGGGATTTGATTCGACGCGCCGACATCGTGCACTGGAAATTGCGTGACGGCCTGCTGCAATACAAGTGAAAGGAAAACCACCCATGCTGTCACCATCAATCGTCCCAACAATCCGCTTCATGCTGTGCTGTATTTGCTGTATTTGCTGTATTTGCTGGCTATGCGCATTCAACCTGGCGCTGGCACAGGCAGCGTCGGCGCAATCCAAAACGCTACGCCTGGCCACCACCACCAGCACCGAAAATTCCGGCCTGCTGGCGTTTTTGCTGCCCGCTTTTGAAGCCGAAAGCGGCCTCAAAGTGCAGGTGATTGCGGTTGGTAGCGGTAAGGCGCTGGCGCTGGCGCAAAATGGCGATGTCGATCTGGTACTGGCGCATGCGCGCGCGCAAGAAGACCAGTTGGTGGCAGCGGGATATGGTGTGAATCGACGCGATGTGATGGCCAATGACTTTATTTTGCTTGGCCCCGCGCGTGACCCGGCGGGCATTGCGGGCGGGCACGACGTGCTGGCTGCGATGCGCAAAATTGCAAGCAAAGAGGTCAAGTTTATTTCGCGCGGCGACCATTCCGGCACCGAACAGATGGAACTGTCTTACTGGCAATTACTGGGCATGAAGCCCAAGCCGCCGTATTACCTGGCTGCCGGTTTGGGCATGGGTGAAGTGTTGAATATGGCGAGCGAACTGCAAGCCTATACCTTAAGCGACCGCGCCACCTTTGCCGCCTGGCGCGGCAAAACCGATTTGGTGTTGCTGCTGGAGGGCGACCCCAAAATGCGCAACCCGTATGGCATTATTGCTGTCAACCCGGCACGCCACCCGCATGTCAATTACAAGGGCGCAATGCAATTGATTGATTGGATTACGTCAGATGCGGGCAAACAAAAAATTGCAGCCTTTCGCAGCCCTGGTGCAAGGGGTGAGCAAGTGTTTTTTCCGGCGGGTGGCAAAACCAATTGAGCAAGGGGGGCGGCAATTGGTCAGCAGGCTGCTGACCAATTTGAATTCATTCATCATCGTCGTCAATGCTGCCATTATTGATATTCAGCAACGCCTATCGGCTTATCAATGCCGTTGACCGCATATTGCGCCACCAAACGGTTTTGGATATGCAGCTCCAGGGTCAAGCGCGACCAACCATGTATCACCGCTTGCCGGGCGTACCATTCACGCTCGGTGGACGTGGCCTTGGTCAGCAAGGTGACAATATGGCACCACGGCAATTGGTCAGCAGGCTGCTGACCAATTTGCCCATCCGGGCAGTTTTCTGCAAAATAGCGCATGTACTTAATGTTGTTGGCAGAAAAATCTTTCATATCGGGAAATGAATCTTTTAGATCACGCGCCAATCTGGCAATGACCTTACTACCCCAACCTTGTTTTACTTGGCGTTCAAGAATATCCTGGCCGATTTGGTGATAGAGCCGAATCATTTCGCCATTGGCTGCCAGCGCAGCGCTGCACCGTGCAGCATTGATGCGCCCTTTGATGGACTGTAACCAATCAGCGTAGCCTTCAGGGAGTAGTTTATCTAGATAGTTTGTTACTTCATGGCTGGTGCGGTCATTTTGTGGCATAGAATTTCTCAGAGAAGTCGATTTTTACAAGGGTGTGTCATATTATGCTTTATAAACGCAAAAAATACAAAGGCTGCACAATTTATTCATCTCAAGTGATACAGCATAGCTCAGTTTCACAATTCTGCATTTTTATGGTGTGTCAGATTCACAGTTTGATGCGTTGGATTCAATCAAGGCAGAAATGATGGCACAGGTTGGTGCCTGGATCAAACGCGAGAAAATCACCCAAATGCAGGCGGCCCAAATCCTACAGGTCAGCCGTCCTCGTGTGACCGATATTATGAATCGCAAAGTTGAAAAATTTTCGATTAATACTTTGGTTGATTTATTGGGGCGAGTCGGGATGAAGGTACAATTTACCATTGCCTGATGCAATTAGTTGAAGTCAGATCGTTTATGCCAACAGCCAATTGCCGCTAGAAAAACAATTTTTTCAAACGCACATGGTTGGCTATCAAATCAAAATATCGACTATTGGCAAATTCAAATTGCGATTGAATTGCGCCCGCCAGCATGTCTGCGAATTGCAGATTCAGGCAATAGCGACTATCAATTGGCGTCGTTTCCAACAGGGTTGATGAATTTTTGGTGAACCATAACTCGGTTTGCAAATAGTCGTGCAAGCTATTGCCACTCTCAACCTTAATCGATCTTGGATCAGGAATAAAGGTAACGTGAGGCTGTTGCGCCATGACATCCAAAAGCAGAAGCTTGACCATGTAATTGTAGAGTTTATTGCTATCCCTGCGCACATGAGGCATCACTTTTCGCTTATCGACCACGATTGTCAGACAACGCATTTGTGCATGCTGCGCCAACAATTTGGCTGCTTGCATGGTGAAATCGCTGCGCGCTTCGGGCGACATGTCGATCCATTTTTTTTCTTTATGGCTGGCCCAACCACGGTGCCGATAAATATTACGCAGCATTCTGGCTGGTTTATGGTCAAGCTCAAGCGAAACGGTCAGGGCGGTAATGACCAAATATCTGCTCGATCCACCAGCACCATAAGGGCGGTCAAATGACCACCCGGTATCACCGCTTTCGTCAAGATAGATCAGCAATTTATTTCTGAATACACCAAGAAAAATGGCCCCTGAACAGGAGCCATTTAAAATAAGGGTGGTAGCCCCTGAATCCGACACGTTTAGAAACGCGCTTACGATACCTGCGTTGGCGTCGCGGGTTGCCCAGGATTTATCTACCTCGCAGACGAAATTATAGACACCTCGCATGATAAATGCAAGAAATAATTTGGCTGCTTGTGGGCGAATTACGCAAGAGTCGGTTAATGCGTTAGAATCAGAAAAATAAGTACTGAAAGCAATAACCGCAGAATTGCCATAACGATCAGGAGAGTGCCGTCATGCCTTCGCAGCCCTTCGTTTTTATCAGCTACGCTTGGGAGAGCGATGCTTTTCGCGCGCAGGTAAAA
>CAMBDR010000786.1 GCA_945864765.1 Janthinobacterium lividum
CTATTGCCTTGATTGGGTTCCATACTGATCACATTCTCTGGTTCATCGAACAAAAATGACACGCGGCATGCGCGCTTGGCGCTGCACTTGCTTGCCTGCTGCATCCATCGCTTGCCAGACAATGGTTTCGATATTTTCTTCCTCCACCACCGCCTTAAACTGCTCGCTACCCAGTTGCAAATACACGACCAGCTCGGCCAAGCCATGCACCAGTGGTTGGCTGGCGACCAAATCTTTGAGCGTGATTTGGCTGCGCTCTTGCAAACTGTGGCGAATATGGCGCAGCAAGGCCGCGCTATCCACCACCACTTGCCCGTACAGCGCGGCGGGGTCAATTTCAAGCTCGCTGCCGTCAATTTCAAGATCGGCAATCACGGGTTTGGCAGCGGCGGTATGCAATGGCCGCTCCAGGGCCAGCTCAATATCGGCACTGGCCGCATCGAGTTGCATGCATGGCTCTTGCGTATTGATACCAAACCCACGCAGGGCCAGTGCCTTGGCCTCGATGCCGTGCAAAATCTCCATGATGCGGCGGTTTTCCAGCCATGCCTGGTCATCCAAAAAGCGCCGCAACTGCTGCGACAATTGCGCCACCGTGCGCTGGGTAGGCTCGCCCGCTTCCAGCCAATCGTAATGCACGCGGCGGGTGCGCGGGTCGGGTTTGAGTTCGTCCACAGCGGGCAACGCCAACACCTGGGCCAGCAGATCGGTCAATTCTTCCTGGCGGCGACTGGACATTAAAAAATCCCAGAAGGCACGAAAACTGCGGCCCTGATCAGAATCGGCAATCGCGTCGCGCTCGCCCATAATCTGCTCCAGCAGCGCGCCCTTGGCCCCGTCCCACAGGGCGATGCGCTCGCGCACGCGGCGGTCGAGCTGGCGGAAATTATGTTCCACTTCCCGAAAATCGCTCAGCAAGTCACGCGCCAATTGGGTAAATTGCTGGAAGCGGTCTTTGACTTCGGTATCGTCCAGCAGCACCATCTTACCCGCTTCCACCTGGGCGATTTCGGCATCGATTTCGGCGCGTTTTTTGTGTAACTCGGCCAGCCGCTTGGCCGGGTCAATTTCACTGCCTGCGCTCATTTGCTTGAGCAATTCAAACAAGGTCAGCAGGCGCGATTCGGTGCCGACAAAGCTGCGTTCAAGCAAGGTGGCCAGCCAGGTGATGGCTTTTTCGGTGGCGGGGGTGATATCAAATTGAAGTTCGTCCGAACCATGGCGGTAAAAACGGCGCAACCAGCCTTTTTTCGGGTTGGCCCACTCGTTCAGGTAATCCAGCGCACTACCGGGGAAGCTGTCCGGCCCCAGGTGCTGGCGCAGGGCAAACAATTCATCTTCCAGCGCCTCGCTTAAATCCAGCGCCGCCATCACGCGCACATTGGGCACGATGAAGGCGCGGTGCAAAAAACTGGCAATCAGCGGCGCGTGAGGCGACACCAGCAAGCGCCAAGCCGGGTGCTGGGCGCGCAGTTGATCAAGCGTGGCGAAATCAAGCGCCATGGCGGTGGCCGTAACTTAAGTTGACCAATTGTGGAAGGAATCGGTTAAATGAGCGAAACATTGCGCTTTTCCTTGAATGGTGTGCATTTGCCCTCGATGGGATTTGGGCAATTTTACCTGAAACCGGGACGACATGGCCAGATTCGCCCGGTCGTTCTCATCAAACCGCACATGATCGCCCTCACCAAGCCTCACACAGGCGTTCTGCCTGACGCAACACCAGTTCCACCGCTGCATCGGTTTTAACGGGTGGATATTTATACTTGCGCAAGATTCGTTTCACCATCAAGCGCAGGCTGGCGCGCACGCTTTCCCGCATGGCCCAATCCACGCTGGCGTTTTGGCGCAAATTGGTGGCCAGTTCATGGGCAATTTTTTTCAGCGTGTCATCGCCCAGCGCGCGCACCGATTCCTCGTTGTCGGCCAGCGCATCGTAAAACGCCACTTCATCGGCATTCAAGCCCAATTGCGCGCCGCGTGCCGCTTCTTCGCGGAACTTTTTGGCCATGGCGATCAATTCTTCCACCACTTGCGCGGTTTCAATCGAGCGGTTCTGGTAACGTGTGATGACGCGCGCCAGTAGCGCGGAAAACTTGTCCTGTTGCACCACATTGCTGGCAAAGCGCGCCTTGATTTCACCTTCCAGCAGGCGTTGCAACAATTCCACCGCCAGGTTGCGCTCGGGCAGGGCGCGCACTTCGTTTAAAAATTCATCATCCAAAATGCCGATATTGGGTTTATCCAACCCCACTGCGTGAAAAATATCGACCACCTGGTCCGACACCACCGCCGAGGCAATAATTTGCCGAATCGCCAGCTCGCGCTCTTGATCGGTCAATTTTTGCTCGCTCTGTTCTTGCTTGGTCAGGACAATTTTTACTGCCTGCAAAAACGCCACTTCTTCGCGCACCGCTTTGGCTTCGTCGAGCGTACAGCACAGCGTAAAAGCTTGCGACATGGCCAGCGCGTTATCACAAAAACGCTTCTTGCCATCATCCAGCCCCAGCACATGGTTGGCCGCACGCGCCAGCACCTTGTGGCCACCGCTTAAAAAGTCGTCGGTGACGCAGCCATGCAGCAGGGCGCGCAAGACATCCAACCTTTCTTCCAGCCGCGCGTAGGCCTCATGCGCATCCACGGTTGGGCGGCCGCGCCCGTTGCTGGCGGTGTATTCTTTCAGGGCCAGTTTCAAGTCACTGGCAATGCCGATGTAATCGACCACCAAACCGCCCTGCTTGTCGCGAAACACCCGGTTCACGCGGGCAATCGCCTGCATCAGGTTATGGCCCTTCATGGGCTTGTCCACGTACAGCGTGTGGACGCAGGGCGCATCAAACCCGGTTAGCCACATATCGCGCACAATCACCAACTGGAGCGAGTCTTGCGGATCTTTGAAGCGTTGTTCCAGCCGTTTTTTGACTTGTTTGGAATAGATGTGAGGCCGCAGCAACGCCTTGTCGCTACTGGCTCCGGTCATGACGATTTTAATCGCGCCCAGTTCTGGGTCGGCGTCATGCCCTTCCGGGCGCAGCAGGGTGATGGCGT
>CAMBDR010000787.1 GCA_945864765.1 Janthinobacterium lividum
TTGATCTGGAAAAGCATTTACACGCCAACGGCACCCGCATCGTCAAGGTGTTTTTGCACCTGTCGAAGGAAGAGCAGCGCAAGCGCCTGCTGGCACGCATCGACGAACCCGACAAAAACTGGAAATTCAGCAGCGCCGACATCACCGAGCGCAAGTGCTGGGACGCCTACATGCAAGCCTATGGCCATGCCCTGGCCGCAACCAGCACGGCCAATTCGCCTTGGTTTATCGTGCCAGCCGACGACAAGCACAATGCAAGATTGATTGTGTCGCAGATTGTGCTCAATGCGTTGGAAGGGCTGAAGTTGAGTTACCCGGAGGTTAGTGATGCGCGGCGGCGCGAGCTCAAGACGATTCGCAAGCAGTTGGAGAAATGAGCAGAGTGGCAATCAGGCGCAAAACCGCGAGTTGTTCGATGTGATATTCCATTTGGCACCTGTTTTCCGTGTAATATGACCCTTATTTGATCGAAATTCATCACTCAAGGAGTTATCCATGCCATTCGCATTGCCCAAATCGTTGATATCGTCCACCTCCCTGCGCCGCGCCATGCTGCCGTTACTTATTCTGTGTGCTGCCGCTGGCAGCGCCGGTGCCGACAAACTGGACGACTTGGTGCTGGCAGAAATGAAGCGCCAGCATATTCCCGGCTTGTCCTTGGCGGTGGTTAAAAATGGCAAGGTGATCAAGGAAAAAGGCTATGGTCTGGCCAATGTGGAGCACAAAATTGCAGTCAAACCGCAGACGATTTTTCAGTCTGGCTCGATAGGCAAGCAATTTACTGCCGCGCTGGTGATGCTGTTGGTGCAAGACGGCAAAATTGCGCTGGATGACCCGATCAGCAAATATCTGGAAGGCACACCCAAGGCATGGGAAAAAATCACCGTGCGCCATTTATTGACCCATACTTCCGGCCTGGCTGATCCTTATGAAAAACTGGATTTTCGCAAAGACTATACCGACGCCGAATTGTTGAAAGTGGAAGCAGACATTCCACTGCTCTTTGCGCCGGGTGAAAAATGGGCGTATAGCAATACGGGCTACCATGTGCTGGGTTTTTTGTGCAATAAGGTGGGCGGCAAGTTTTATGGCGATCAGTTGGCAGAACGCATTTTCAAACCGATTGGCATGAAAACGGCCATCATTAACGAGCGCAATATTGTGCCGCATCGGGCGGCGGGCTACGATTTGGAAAAGGGCGAGCTGAAAAATCAGCAATGGGTTTCGCCCATGCTCAACACCACCGCCGACGGCAGCCTGTACCTGACCGCGCACGACTTGGCGCTGTGGGATTTGGCGCTGTATGACAACCAGCCCTTAAGTGCCGCATTGAAGCAGCAAAGCTGGACGCCGGTGAAACTGAACGATGGCAAAACCCATCCTTATGGCTTTGGCTGGGGGTTGGAAGAGCGAAACGGCCACCGCAATATTGCGCACGGTGGCGCGTGGCAAGGCTTTACCACGTATATTAGCCGCTTCCCGGATGACAAGCTGAGTGTGGTTGTACTGACCAATGTGTCCGGTGTACGGCCTGGCAAGGTGGCTGACCAAGTGGCCGCACACTACCTGCCCGCCCTGGCGGTACAACCCGCCAAGCCGATTGAGGACACCGAACCGGCGGTGACGCAACAGGTGCGCGGTATGATCTTGAAGCTGGTGGAAGGCAGCCTGACGCCGGAGATGTTTTCCGAAAAACTGGCAGAGCGGCTGTTTCCTGCCTGGGTAAAAGGAGCGGGGGCCGAATTACATGGACTGGGACCGCTGCGCAACCTGGAATTGCTGGAGCGCTCGGTGGATGGTGAGAACCGGTTGTATCGCTATCGGGCGGTGTTTCCCAAAGGGAGCGAGCTGGTGCGTCTGGTTTATGATAAAGCGGGTAAGATTGACCGGATGGCTTTTATAACGGAATAGCCGCCTTGTGGCCAAACTGTTTACCACGATTGCGATGCATTCAGGCTGCATCATTACCGAAGGAGTCAAGCATGTCATCTGTATTGCCCACATTGTACGCATCGGCCGCATCGGCCGCATCGGCCCTGTCCCTACCCCTGCGCCGTCCCATGCTGGCGCTATGGCTGCTGTGCGCCGCAGTTGGTAGCGCCCAGGCTGACAAAATCGACGATTTGGTGCTGGCGGAAATGCAGCGCCAGCAGATTCCCGGCTTGTCGTTGGCGGTGGTTAAAAATGGCAAGGTGATCAAGGAAAAAGGCTATGGCTGGGCCAATGTGGAGCATAAAATTGCCGCCACGCCGCAGACGATTTTTCAGTCTGGCTCGATAGGTAAGCAATTTACTGCGGCGCTGGTAATGCTGTTGGTGCAAGACGGCAAAATCGCGCTGGATGCGCCGATCAGCAACTATCTGGCGGGGACACCCAAGGCATGGGAAAAAGTCACCGTGCGCCATTTGTTGACCCATACTTCTGGCCTGGCCAGTTCTGACGCAAAAGTCGATTTGCGCAAAGACTATACCGAGGCCCAATTGCTGCAAGTGGCAGCGGAACTGCCGCCGAGCTTTGCGCCCGGTGAAAAATGGGAATATAGCGATGTGGGCTACCAGGTGCTGGGTTTTATGTGTAGCCAAGTGGGTGGCAAGTTTTATGGTGATCAGTTGGCGGAACGCATTTTTCAGCCGCTTGGCATGAAAACCGCCATCATCAACGAGCGCAATATCGTGCCGCATCGGGCGGCGGGCTACGATTTGGAAAAAGGTGCGCTGAAAAACCAGCGCTGGGTTTCGCCCAGCCTGAATACGACTGCCGACGGCAGCCTGTACCTGACCGCGCACGATTTGGCGCTGTGGGATTTGGCGCTGTATGGCAATCAGCCCTTAAGCAGTACCTTGAAGCAGCAAAGCTGGACGCCCGTGACGCTCAATGATGGCAAAACCCATCCGTATGGATTTGGCTGGCAGTTATCAGAATCAAATGGGCACCGAAGTATGGCGCATGACGGCGAGTGGCAAGGTTTTACCACGTATTTTGGCCGCTTCCCGGATGACAGGCTGAGCGTGGTTGTGCTGACCAATTTGGCGGGGGC
>CAMBDR010000788.1 GCA_945864765.1 Janthinobacterium lividum
CGGACGCCACGCTGGGCATCGATATGGTGGCCGAAGGCGCGCGCAAGGCAACGCTCAATCATGTGATGTCCAATTCCTTCGCCTTTGGCGGCAGCAATGCCGTATTGGTGGCCAGCCGCTATCAGGCCGAGTCGGTTTAGTCAACTAACCTTGGCCTGGCGATTGTGGTCGAAGTGGCCAAAGGCATGGGCGGCAGTGTGAAACTGTTTGATGGGGAAAATGGGGCAAATGGCGCAGGTTGTTTGGCGCAAATCCAATTATCGCTGGGGCGGTTTTGTGTAAGTCCAGCTCATTTGGGTTTGCTGTCGGCCATTAAATCCATTTGAATTTCTTGAATTTCCACCAGTCGCTCCCATTGATGGTTGAGCAGATGATCAATCTTTTGATGCAGGTGGCGTATTTCCAACTCGGCTTTCAGATTGACCTGGTAATCATGTTGCGCATGGATGCGGTCACGCGCTTCCTGGCGGTTTTGGCTCATCATGATCACCGGGGCTTGCACTGCCGCCAGACAAGATAAAATCAAGTTTAAGAAAATGAAGGGGTAGGGATCAAACGGGCGGTATAAAAAGGTCAGCGAATTGACCGCCACCCATAGCAGCAGCGTGACCGAGAAAGAAATCAAAAAATACCAACTACCCCCAAATGAGGCGATTTTGTCCGCCAGACGCTGGCCCAGGGTCAGATTGGTTTCCATCTCCTGGAGCGGATTGCGTGACAGTGTTTCTTGCTGCTTGAGGCTCTCCAACACTTCTGAATCGAGTGCGCTAAGTTCGCCGCGTTCGGTTTCGAGTAGCGCTTTGACGTGTTCGTGGCGGAATTTATTTAAGTCCTTGCTGCAAATCCAGCCGGAATCAGTCCAACTGCCAGTGGCTTTCATTACCAATTCTGCCACGGCGGAGCCTGCCAACATGGCGCGCCTTAGGTCGGCGCGATTACTATTACCACAAACTTGGCATTCACAAGGAGATTTTATACGCTGATGCATGGTGAACCTTAGAAGATGGAGCGGTCATAATGAATTGCGCATCATTTTACCGTAATTCTTATCTCACGCCATCTTCGTGTTTTCATTGCTGTGAATCAATGTGCAAAACGGTTGTTTTTGCTAATCACCGTCATTTCAACAAAGCGTGAACCATTGTGATTGGAAGGTGAGAAGTTGACTGCAAAACCACCGACATCATAATCCGCACCATCAATGGTTTCGAGTGCTTCAATCAGTTTTTGCCGGGTTAAATCCTTACCTGCCCGACGCAAACCTTCAGAAAATACCTTGGCGGCGATATACCCTTCCAAACTGGAGAAATTGATATCTTTTTCACGTCCGGCTTTTTTCATGGCGCGTTGGAATTCAAATGCGATGGCGGTGCCAGCACTCCAGGGGAAGGGCACCACCTGGGAAATCACCGTACCCACGCCTTCGCGCCCCAGTGTATCAGCCAGTGCCTGGCTACCCACAAACGAGACGTTGTAAAACATACCCAGGTAATTCCATTTACGCATTTCTTGCACAAACGCGGCGCAAGAGCTATAGGCACTGATTTGAATGATGGCGTCAGCACGGGCGGGGAGAATTTTATCCACTGCGGCGCGCACATCGGTGCTGTTGCGTTGCACGGTGGCAGAAATCAGAATCTCCAGATTGTGTTGTTTTAAGGCCCGTTCCACTCCGGCCAAACCGGCTTTGCCATAAGCATCATCCTGATAAAATACGGCAATTTTTTTCAAGCCGTTTTTCACCAGACCGCTCACCAAATGTTCGGTTTCATCATAATAACTGCTGCGAATATTAAATATTTCGCGGTGAAATGGTTCGCGCAAGGATTGCGCACCGGTAAACGGGGCGAAGAAAGGGACTTTGGCTTTGGTAAAAATGGGCAAAGCGGCATTCGAGGTAGGGGTGCCAACATAGCCAAACAGGGCAAAAACATTGTCTGATTCGATTAATTTGCGAGTATTGCTGGCGGCAAGGTCGGATTCATATTTATCGTCGGCCGTAATAATGTCAACTTTACGCCCATACACCCCGCCGCGTTCATTAAGTGCATCAAAATAAACTTTGGCACCGGCATGCAATTGGGTCCCAAGTTGCCCGGCAGGGCCGGAAAAAGCGGCCGATTGACCGAGTATAATTTTGGTGTCGCTCACGCCGTTTTCTGCGTGGGCCGGGGTGATTGAGGCGATGGAACAAGCAGCAGCGAACAATAAACCAGGTAACGGTTGGCGTAGATGATTTAATAGTGTGGTAAAAAATGATGTTTGACGTGACATGATACGACTCCTTTATAAAGGGGGCTAACGCTACGGTCCACCGCATGGGGTGGTCATACTTCAGCTCAAAGCCCGAAACGATTATTTCCACATGAAAAGATTTCCGTGTGGCAAATCAGTGAGTGCAGTGTAGGACAAGTCTTTCCGATAGTCCAGCCGGGCTTGTTGCGCCGCACAAAGTCAAAATAGTTATTTTTTTATTTCGTTTAATGTCTATTAAGTGTGGTGCCGGACGACTTTGTTGGTTTTAATCTTGATTTTCGGAAACTAATCGCGGCGATTCGATTTTTTTTGATCTCAGTGATTGTTTTTCCGGCAGTGACTCAATTTCGGGAAAATAGAAACATCTTGATACAGTTCAGGAAGAGGGATTACAAATTGAGTTGTTTTATGGAAACTCAGCTCGATAAAAATGGTAGGTAAAATGAGAAAAGAAGTGTATTTATGTAATGAAATTTGAATTGAGCGGGGCTTTGATTCCCGCTCAATGTCATGCAGGATGCGGAAATTACTGCGCAGCCCAACCGCCATCCATATTCCAGGCGACGCACGCACTTGGCTGGCCGCTTCACTACAAAAGAACACGGCCAGTGCGCCCAATTGCTCGGGACTGACAAATTCGCCCGAGGGTTGTTTTTCGGCAAGCAAGCCTTGTTTTGCCATGTCATTGCTGACGCCTTCACGCTCAGCGCGCGCATCGACTTGTTTTTGCACCAAGGGCGTGAGTACCCAGCCCGGACAAATGGCATTGCAGGTAAT
>CAMBDR010000789.1 GCA_945864765.1 Janthinobacterium lividum
GATTTAAGTGCAATGAACCAGGCAGAAATGCAAGTTTGGGTGATCGACTTGTTGGCCGAGATGTTTGAGCTTGATAAAGCCACGCTCACCAGCGAATCCAATTTGTATGCCGATTTGGATATCGACAGCATCGACGCCGTGGATTTGGCGGTGAAGTTGAAGCAGATGACGGGCAAACGCTTGCAGCCGGAAGTATTTAAAACCATCCGCACCATCGGTGACGTGGTGACGGCTTTGTCGGCGTTGTCCACGTCGAACCCCGAAGCCTGAACCAGGTCGAATTTGCCAGATGAATCGCCAGATGAAACGCCTGTTGTGTTAGCCACTTTACTAAAAATCCTGCCTGTATTGACGGTGTTGCTGACCGTCAGCTTCCCACTGTTAATCTGGTGGGCAGATGGCAGGATTGAACCGCGCTGGCTGGCCTTACTGCTGCTGTGCGCAGTGGCGACCCGCTTGCCAGGCTTAAAACTGAGCCGCGCCGCGCGTTGGTCCAGTCTGGCCGCGCTGATTCTGGTTGCGCTGGCGGTGTGGGCCAATGCACTGTTGCCACTCAAGCTGTACCCGGTATTGGTGAATCTGGCGTTTTTATTGGTGTTTGCCTTTAGCCTGGCGCAACCACCGTCGATGATTGAGCGGTTTGCGCGTATGCAAGAGCCGAATTTACCGCCTTCGGCCATAGGCTATACGCGCCGCGTAACCCAGGTTTGGTGCGTATTTTTTGTCATCAATGGCAGCATTGCATTGGGCACCGCGCTGTGGGCCTCGCAGGCGGTATGGTCGCTGTACACCGGGGTGATTGCGTATGGTTTGATGGGTATTTTGTTTGCGGTCGAGTATTGGGTGCGTTTGCGTTTTAAACGGTTGCATGATGAGTAAAATGATGTCTGATTCCAGTTTTCAACCTTGTTTTGATCCTTGCCTGGCCTTGATGGCGCGGCATGCCGATGCCATCATCGGTTGGAGGGGCGCGACTGCACTGCGTCAGGCTGATTTTTTGCAGCGGATTGCGGCATGGCAAGCCCTGCTGGCCACACAAAGCGCGCAAGACTTTGCGCTCTACCAGAGTGATACGCTCGAATTCGGTGCGGCCTTGCTGGCCGCCTGGCAATGCGGCAAAACCATCTGGCTCAGCGCCGATACCCTGCCCACCACCTGCCAGACCCTGGCGCGCTCGGTGGCGGGGTTTTTAGGTGAATTCCCCGCTGAATATGCCCCGATCCAGCCTGCGCCAGCCAGCCCACTCGCCCCCGCCGCGCTACACGCGCTTAATGCGCTCAATCCGCAGGCCATGGCTTTGGTCGTGCATACCTCGGGCAGTACCGGTCTGGCCCAAGCCATCCCGAAACGGATGGCGCAAATTTTAAATGAAATCGCCACGCTGGAAACGGTGTTTGGCGCGCGTTTGGGCGACGCTGAAATCATTGCCACCGTATCGCATCAACATATTTATGGTTTGCTGTTCAAGCTATTATGGCCATTGGCCGCCGGTCGTGCGATTCACGCCCTGAGCTTGAACTACCCGGAGCAATTGGCGCTCACACTGGCCGAGCGTCCCTGCGCTTTAATCGCCAGCCCGGCCCATTTAAAACGCTTGCCTGAGCATATCAACTGGCAAGGCGCAGCCCGGCAAACCAGGGCTATTTTTTCATCCGGCGGCATGTTGCCGGGTGAGGTAGCGCATGCGGTCGCCAATTTATTGGGCCAAGCCCCGATTGAAGTGTATGGCAGTTCTGAAACCGGCGGCATCGCATGGCGGCAACGGCAATTGGCGCGGCAGGAAAGCTGGCAAGCCTTGCCCCGGGTGGCATGGCGCATTGCCGACGATGGCACACTCGAAGTGCAATCACCCCACCTGCCCGATGCAAGCTGGATGCGCCTGGCCGATCTGGCGCAAGACTGTGGCGATCAGCGATTTTTGCTACTCGGGCGCACTGACCGTATCGTCAAAATCGAAGAAAAGCGCATTTCGATTGATGCCATGGAAGCGGCCCTGTTGGCATCGGGCCTGGTGTTGGAAGTGCGCATCGTGCTGCACAGCGGCCAGAGCAGCAGCCAATCTGGCCAACCCGACCAGGCAGCCCGGGCCGCCAATGTGCGCCAGCGTTTGGCGGCGTTTGTGGTGGCATCCGGTGCTGGTAAAGCCATGCTGGCTGCTGGTGGCAAAGCGGCTTTGAATCAAGCCTTGCGCCAAGTGCTGGCGCGCGTGGTGGAAGCCATCGCCCTGCCCCGGCATTGGCGCTATCTGGATCAAATGCCGATCAATGCGCAAGGCAAAACCACCCAGGCGCAATTATTGGCCTTACTCGACCATGCCACCCCGGCCAGCGATTTGCGCCCACGCATGCCGCAGGTGCAATTATTGGAACAAACCGAACAACGCCTGGTATTTGAAGTGACCGTGCCCGCCACCCTGTTTTATCTGGATGGCCATTTCTCCCGTGTACCCGTGTTGCCGGGCGTGGTGCAAGTCGATTGGGCGATTCATTATGCGCGCCAATACTTTCACCTGGCAGGGCCGTTTCGGGCGATTCACAATCTTAAATTTCAAAATATCATTCGTGCCGAAAGCCCGGTACAACTCGAATTAATCCATGATGTGCAAAAGGGCGCTTTGCAATTTCGCTACTTTTCTGACGCCGGGCAACACGCCAGTGGCCGCATCCTGTTTGGCCCCGCCATGATTCCAACCACTTAAAGAACTTATGTCAGATAAAAATTTTTCCCCGGCCCGCCAAAGCGCCTTCGCCGCCCGGTTTGAGGCACAAAAAATCGCCTTTGGCCCGGTGGTATTCCAGTGTGTACGCTATGCCTGGAAACGCGGCATCTTGCAAGCATTGGCTGATGCGGGTGGCCAAGGGCTGACGGTGGCAGAATTGGCCGCCACCGCAACCTGGCGTGAGTATGCGCTCAAAGTGGTGTTGGAATCGTGCTTGTCGTGCGGCGTGGTGCAACTCAAACAAGGCCGCTATGCGCTTGATAAAACCGGGTTTTGCATCCTCACCGACAGCCTGACCCAGATCAATATCGAT
>CAMBDR010000790.1 GCA_945864765.1 Janthinobacterium lividum
GGTGCCACGCTCGAAGCGGTATTCTTTGTGCGCTCTGGCTTGTTGCAGGCTTAAGCTGGCAGGGTCTACCGCGAGCGCATTGGGGCGCTGCAAATAACGGTTGCCGTATATAAATTCGCTGTTCAGCGGGCGCGTGCCTTGTTCGTACAGGCGTAAGGTGCCAGCCGGCACTGCGTGCGTTTGCTGCGGCAGATAGATGAAGGTGGTTTGTTGCCAAACCTGGGTACGGGTATTTAAGTCAGAAATCATACTCGCCCCCGGTTTTGCGCACACGCTGGCGCACTTCGCCTTTGCGCCGTAATGTGCCAATAACATCATTTTCGGGTTGGCTGGGGGCTTCAAGCAAGCCGATCAGGCCGACCTGATTCATCGCCATCAACCAGGCGGCCATGCTGACCGCCACATCGCCACCTTCGATCCGTGCCAGCGTGCTGGGGCTGATGTGGGCGCGTTCGGCGCAATCCTGGCGCGTGAGGTCGCGCGCAATACGCGCCAGCTTGAGCGCTTGCCCAAGGGCTTGCGCCCGCTGGTGTAATTCCGGTGGTGTAAAATCGGCGTTGACTCGTTTCATTTTAGTCTTTACTGACATATTAAGGGCTTAATTGGTCAGTATAGATATAAAACGGTTATATCGCAAGCGTTGTCCTGAAATGTGCAAGAATTCGTCATAAATGAGTCATTAACTGGCTTAATATGTCAGTAATGACTAAAATAGCGTTAATTAAATCGATGGCGACTCATGGCAATTCATCGCGCAATTGGTTGATCAGTGCCAAGGTGATTGGGGCCGATCCTGCTCGCACTGCCAGCAAGGCAATGCCATTGCGTTCGCCGCTTCCAGAATGGGCAGATGATAAGGTCTGGCGTGCCAGGTCTGAAATGACTTGGCCTACGCTCTTGCGTTGGTGTCCACCCATTTCTCTTGCTTTTGCGAGAACGTCATCGTCAATAGTCAATGTGGTTCGCATTTTGGCCTCCTGTGCTGTTGCTCATCAAACATCATGCATCCTACATCCTACATCCTTCCAAGTGCGATGCGATGATAGTTCGCCATAGACGGAAATTTACAGACAGCGCGCGATGCAGGGTGGCGGGACAGCTATAATTGTGATTTGCCACGCTTAAGTTGGGTGGCCCGTGTTGGCGTGCTTAAGTTGGGTGTCCCGTGTTGGCGTGCTGGTGATGATTGATAAATTCGACCAATTGCGAACACATGGCAAGCAGCATATCGATACAATCAAGATGATTGCCTACCGCGCTGGCTGGAGAACCTGGTTAGCGTGTTTCAAGCTTGCAGTGGTTTATTATTTGAAAGTGGCTAACTGTGGACAGAGTGGTGGTAAATCTTCAATTGACATTCACCCTGCCCACAGTTACTTTTGTACTCGTACTCTGTTTATACACTAGGGATTATTTTATCTGCTATAGCCATATGCATCGTATGCCAAGATAGCGATATCAAATGCCAATAAAACAAAGAAAAAACCACCACTTACTTCGTCAACTTCAGCTGCAGACAGTTCTTGCATACCATTACCTAAAGCATTTAATTCTTGCATGTATTCATCCTAGGAAAAAGTTAAAAGAGGCACCGTATTTGCATACGATGGCGTATTATAATCAGAATTGTTTTTGCAAGTAAAGTTTTTTTTGAGAATTTTTTTAAAAGCGGTGTATTGGATATTTTGATTATTGTTATGGCCGCTAATATTATTTTTAGTAAAAGGTGCTGGCAGTGTTTCAAATATTTTTTAGGGTGGTTCAAAATCATGAGAGCTCACGACATACCCTGGCTGACGCATCCCGGCGATATTCAGGTAGGTAATACGATCTTGGCGCAAGCACGAAAGAAATATCTCGTGAAGTTGGAAATTTATCTTGCACTCGGGAGTGCGATAACGCTTGTGTCGCGTTTTTTTTCCGACGCGGCCAGCGCCCATGGTTTGATCAGTTTGATTTGGCTGGTGCAGGGTGGGGCTGTCAGCCTGGGGATCTATGCGGTGTGGCAATTGCTCACACCCAAGGGTAAGAAGTTCAGGTTTTTTTTGCTGGATCAATCTATTGTTGATAACTTGAAGCAGTCGTTGACGAAACAAGGCTGGGAGGCACTAATGACAATTAGAGCCCGGCGGCAAAACGATCATTTTTGTGTGGATGACATTTTGGTCGCCTTGCAAGGCAATGGAAAGAACGGTTAATCATTTAAATTTATCTTGACCATGAGGAGCATTTGATGATATTTCGTTTGGGATTACCGCCCGATGTGCGCTGTACTTTGCGCGATGCACAACGCGTGACGTTTAATCTGGTTCGGCTCCAAGTGATTGCGACCGCACTGGGTGTTCTGGTGTTGCTGCCAATTTTGTATTTCTTATGGGGCCATTTTTTTGCTAACGATGTCATTTTTCGTTTGGCAACCGACGTGACTTCCGTAACCCAGCCGCTGCAATTTATTGGGTTGATGATAGCAACCACCGCGCTTCATGAACTTTGCCATTTGATCGCGCACCCCCGGTTTGGTTTGAGTGACCAGTCTTATGTTGGTATCGACAAAAAATCCGGGATGCCCTATGTTATGTACAATGGTGTGATGAGTTTCACTCGGTTTATTGTGACGGGATTGGCACCGATAGCCGTGCTCAGCATTGGCAGCTTGGGTCTGGCCTTACTCTATCCTGGTACGGCCTCTTATTTGGCGTTGATTTCGCTATTTAACATAGTCGGTGCGGGGGGAGATGTGATCATCATTGGTGTAACATGGTGGCGCGCACCTCGCAATGCCTATATTCAGCGCGAGTATTTTGGCCTGCTGCCTTAACCGCCTGCCAATGTTTGATCTGTGTGTAGCTGAGCACCCCTAAAAAGCAAAACCGCCCGAAGGCGGTCTGCTGACCCAAAAGCATTTAACTAAATTAAACGCTAAATTAAACATTGAGGGGTGAGTCGTGGTGCAATAATACTGGCTTGCAGTGATCATGTCAACTCCCATGTTTGAAAAATCAAACCCCATCCCCCGGCACCCGCACCCA
>CAMBDR010000791.1 GCA_945864765.1 Janthinobacterium lividum
ACATTGAATACGCCCGGCGGAATACCCGCTTCCAACGCCAGTTCCGCCAGCCGCAAGGCGGTGAGCGGTGATTTTTCCGACGGTTTCAAAATAACGCTATTACCCGCCGCCAAAGCCGGTGCAATTTTCCAGCTCGCCATCAGCATCGGGTAATTCCACGGCACAATCGCGCCGACCACCCCCATCGCTTCCCGCGTGATCAGGGCCAGGCTGTTGGCAGGCGTGGGGGCGATTTCATCATAGACTTTATCCACCGCCTCACCAAACCAGCGGATGCAGTTGGCGGCCGAGCGCACATCCACCACTTGGCTGTATTTGATCGGTTTGCCCATGTCCAGCGTTTCCAACAGGGCCAGCTCATCGCTGTTTTTTAACATTAAATCGGCAAACTTGCCCAACACCTTCTTGCGCTGCGCCGGGGCCATATCCGCCCACGAGCGCGCCTCAAACGCGGCGCGCGCGCTGCGCACGGCCAAATCCACATCCGCTTGCCCGCAGCGCGCCACATCGCCCAAAGCGCGCCCGTCAATCGGTGAGAAGTTGGCGAAGACTGCGCCATCTTGCGCCCAAACCCGTTCCCCATTGATGACGGCACGGCCATCAAGCGCCAAGCTTTGCGCGCGCTGTTGCCAAGACTGTTGACTCATCATGCGTCCTTTAAAAACTGACTACCGAAGAAAAACCTAAAACATGATTATCGCGCCGATACGAACCCTTGGAATCGAGGAAGGTATTGCTGCTGGAACGATCATAACGATATTCCATCTTCAAATTGATGCCCGTTTTCAGTGCATAATTTAAACCCAGCGACAAGGCATAGCGATTACTGCCCTGGCTGGGGTCGGCCACCACCCAGTTGGTGCCATCAAATACCAGGCCCGAACCAAAACCATTGCGCCCGTCCGGGCAATTGGCATCGGCCCCGGTCGTGTCTTTACAGGTGCCGCCAAAAGTGGAGCCAAGCACGCCGCCGCCATTGCCCTTATTGTAGATATAGTCCAAGCGGGCAATCGATTCCAATTGCGGCGTGAGTTTCAAGCCGATCAGGGAAGAAAAACCATACCACTTGGCATAATCGCCGGTAAAACCATTGCCGGGCGTGTGTTTTTGCCGCCCATACGTCAGTTGCCCTTGCAGGGTCATGTCGCCACGAATGAAGGCACCATCGATTTCAACAATATCAAGCCGACCAAATTGGTCTTTATCGTCAAAACCGGAATGAATCCCGCCAAAACCAAAGGAAACAAATTCGCTTTTGGCATAGTCGCCACGATAAAATACGCCGGGGGCGCGGCGCTCAGCCACATCAATCCGGGCACGGTTGAGATTGCCGACAAAGGCTTTGTAAGTCCATTTGTCACGCACCATTTCCAGCCCTGCGCCGGTGTAGAAATTGGGGGCAGAAAAATCAAACAGCAAATTATGAGTGATCAATTTATTTTGATTGGATGGAATCGCTTCATAACCGGTCCAATCGGCAAATTGCCCGGCAATTAAACGGGTTTTGGGGTCAGTCAAGGGCACGGTAACGGTGGCTTCATGTACGATATTGCCAAAGTTATAGCTGGAGGCCGTGCCCTTGCTGGGCACCAGCGTGAGCTTGACTTTGGAGCCGCCATCGAGTTCTTTTTCCAGCGAGACGAAGGCGCTACCAAAATAGGTGTTGTCGTAGCCAAAGCTTTCGGTGGAACCGTTGATCGGGCTGTTATTGTTCAAAAACACAAAGCTGGCGGTTTTGGCATTGCGGTTGTAAATATAGGTCGGATCGACATAGCCGGAAATTTTTAAACCCTTGAAACCATTGGCTTCAATCGAATCTTCCAGCGCTTCGGTTTTGATGCGCACCCGATTGAATTCGGCCAAATCGACGCCGCCTTCGGCTTTGACGGCGTCGGCTTTTTGCTCGGTCACTTTTTCTATCATGGCTTCGAGCTTTTTCACGTGTTGCTTCAAGGCGTCCAGCTCGGCCTTTAACTCTTGCGCCGTTTGGGCCATGGCCAAGGCTGGAAACGCCAGCGCGATGGCGATGACCGATTTTTTAAGCGTATTTTTCAGGGCGTACATAAAATCTCCTGTGTATGTTTTGATGAGCAAGCAAAAAGTTGCATAAGTTAATATTGACAAGTTGGCATTAATAAGTTGGCATTAATAGGTTGGCATTAATAGGTTGGACATGACCTAAGACGCATTTTTAAAGGCAGCAGAAATTTGTTGTTGCCGCAGCCGTTCCGCCCGTGCCATATACCAACTGGCAGCGATCACGCCGATGCTGACGACTAAAATGGTAATCGCGGCAATCGCATTCACACTCGGGTCCAGCCCCCGCTTGGCGCGCGAAAAAATCGCCATTGGCATGGTGGTATAGCCGGGGCCGGATAAAAATTCCGACAGCACCACGTCATCCAGCGACAAGGTAAACGTGAGCAACCAGGCCGAACCCAATGCCTGGGTAATATTAGGTAAGGTCACCAGAAAAAACACCTGATGCGGACGGCAACCCAAATCCATGGCCGCTTCTTCCAACGATTTATTCACTTCCTGCAAGCGCGATTGCACCACCACCGTGGCATACGCCATGCCGAGCAAGGAATGCCCGAGCCAGATGGTAAAGATACCGCGTTCCGGGTAGCCCCCCAAGCCACTCTGAATAAACACCATTAACAGCAAGAGCGAGAGGCCGATAATCACTTCCGGCATCACCAGCGGCGCGCTGACCATGCCGCTAAACAGGGTGCGCCCAAAAAAACGCTTGTAGCGATCCAGCACAAAGGCCGCAAACGTACCCAGAATAACCGAGGCACTGGCCGTCATCACGGCAATTTTGAGCGATAAGCCAAAGGCGGAAATAATCACCTGATCTTGCAACCGGTTGGCATACCACTGGGTGGTAAAACCGCTCCAGACGATATCATGCTTGGATTGATTAAACGAAAAGACGATTAAGACCACAATCGGGATGTACAGGAACAGATAGCCAAAACTGAGCCACAGCCGCCCCACCCAGCGCGCAATTTTCATCATGAGCG
>CAMBDR010000792.1 GCA_945864765.1 Janthinobacterium lividum
ACTTTCCCTGCTGGCGTAGTCGGGCGATATTCATCTTGCCAAACGCGGTGATCCGCATGGGTAGTCTTGCTCTTATAAAAGTCTTTTGGCGTCAGGGCATTAACAATGGCTACGATGCGTGCAAAGTCAAACCCCAATGCGGCACCGCCTGCAAGCGCAGACAGATTTGCATGTATCTTACCTTGTCCAGTATTCGAGCGCTGTGCCGGAGGATTATCGGGCGCAGGAAAGGTGGATATAAGGCGGGAAACTGCTATCATTTGCATCGTTAGTCGTGTAAAACATGATTAGCCCCCTTATTCACCATTGCATGGCAACAGCTTCAGGAACAGACGATGAAGTTTCATTTTGAAAAACTGGGATTGCTTGACGAGGCCGATTTGGAAGTGGCCGATTTGACCATTATCTGCGGCGAGAACAATACCGGTAAAACCTATGCCACCTATGCCGTGTATGGATTTTTACGCAGTTGGCGAGAGCTATTGTCGTTGGTGCTTAAACCGCAATTGCGGCAGGCAGCACAAACCAAAGACACTTATCAAATCGATTTGCAAGCCTTGTTTGCGGGTAAATTGAATGACTATCTGGCCCTGCTTGGCACGAATTACATCAAAATCCTGCCGGATGTGTTTGCCACCCATGAAAAGTTTTTTGCCGCTACCAAGGTGGTTTGCAGCGTAACGGCCGAACAACACAATTTCATCAACACGCCTTACCAACGCAGCATCAAAGGTTCTTCCGACAAGTTGCTGGCGACGCTGCGCAAAAATCAGGGCAGCGCAATGCTCGATGTATTAATGGCGGGCGATGCGCCGGATGCCTTGCATACTGATGGCCTGCTTGATTTTTTAATTGATGCCATCGGCGACATCATTTTTGCGCCTTATCTGCCGGATGTGGTCATTGCCAGTGCAGAGCGCACTGGCGCTGCCATCTTTCGCAAAGAATTCGATCTACCCAGAAATAATCTGCTCCGGCAAATTGGGGCGCAATATGGGCGCGATGCAGGACAGACTTTTCAGCGTATGGATGACATCAACGGGGGTTACGCATGGCCAGTCAAAGATGATATTTATTTTGTCAGACGCCTGGAAGATCTCGACAGGCTAACGGGCACACTTGCTGCGGCCGAGCCGGGCTTGATTGCCGATTTTGAGCGTATCCTCGGCGGCAGTTACAAGGTCGTTCAAGGTAAGGGTTTGTATTATCAACCGCAAGGCGGCAGTGCTGCGCGCTACACGATGAATGAATCCTCCAGTTGCGTGCGCGCCCTGCTTGACATTGGTTTTTATTTGCGTTGCAAGGCAAAAGTCGGCGATATTTTTATCATTGATGAACCCGAACTTAATTTGCACCCAAAAAACCAGCGCGCCTTTGCACGGTTGATAGCGCGCATGGTGAACGCAGGCGTGAAAGTATTCATCACCACCCATAGCGATTACTTGGTGAAGGAATTCAATACCCTGATCATGTTGGCACAGCGCACGGAACATACCAAAAAAGTGCAGGCCACCCATCATTACCTTGATGAGGAATTGCTTGATCCGGCCAGAGTGCGCCTTTATATGACCGGCACGGCAGTAAAGGCCGGGCAAGGCAAGGGCACGCGCAACAAAATCAACACCCTCAAACCTGCCACCATTCATCCTGATCGCGGCATCGAAGTCAGCACATTTGACACCACGATTGAAGAGATGAACGATTTGCAAAGCGAAATTTTGTATGGCGGAGAACTTTAATGCTGTCGCCAGCCATGGAAAAACTGGCAAGCTCGCTCTCGTGCGTGACGTATCGAGGCGACCAGCATACGCATGTTTTGATTGAAGAGACTGATAAATTAGCCAAACTAAAAAAGGTGACGCTCAAGCTGCACAGTGGCAACTGGTTTGCATTTGCCCCGGACAAAGGGCGCGGCAAAGCGGCGCAAATGTCGCCTTTGCTGGCGGTCGGTAAAGAGCATGAGCACCACCGCGCCTGTGATTGCGTCATTTTCTTCATTCAAAATGAACAATTAAGGGTTGTTTATCTCGACCTGAAATCGGGCAACCCTGTCGGTTACGCCGGGCAATTTAAAAGTACGCGTCAATTTACCCGCTATGCATTGGGCTTACTGGAAGAATTCCATGGTGAAAAAATCACCCTTGTTGAGGAGCGCTATATTGTGCTGTGGGGCGGCAAGGCGACATCAATGAATAAAACCCCAACCGTAGCGCAAAATGATAAGACAGGTGCATCACAGCCCGATAGGGCTTTAAAACGCGAAGTGATGAACGGGGCGTCGTTGTGGTTGAAGGAATTTTTTGGCTAAGTTTTGCACGATCCTTTGTATTAACCAAGGTGGCAGCAAACAATGCAAAAAATAGACCAATGAGTGCTTGATGATATTTTATTTTTAGGTTTTTACTGGCGTTTCAGTCAGTTTGCCTTTTTCAATGAACAGTTTGTAGTCCTCCAGCGCACGGAGTGGGCCGATATAGCCAGCAGGTGACGCCTTGGGAGTTGAAGCGGTATTTGGATGGGTTTTAGATCGTTATTTTCAGGAGGAATCTGCCATCGGCTGCTATATAATGCCCAGTGTGGCGGCGGTTAAGGCCAACCGGGTTTATTTGGTGCGAATGCTGCGCGGCTCGCTTTTGCGTTTGTGGGGTGGCAGATAAACGCAATTCGTTACACCGCAGTGTTCACTGTACCTTTCTCTCTTCTATGGAAACCATGATGCTAACAGCAATGCGTTCGGTAGTAATACTTTTTCTTCTTGGCATCTCAATGCTCATGGCGGGTTGCTCAGCGGTGGATGTAATGGCAGGCAGGCCGCCGACAGTTAACAAGACACTCGTCATTGATCCGGTTCGCCAAACACCCAATTTAGCGCCTTATTCGGTATCTTCATCTGCATTCAGCGGACCAAAATCCGGGACCGTCGTATTTACTTATGCTGACGTAACGCCCCCCATGTACGTGACCAGCGTGACGATAGCGGGCGGAAGAAAGCGCGCCGACGTGGTTTACAGTCTCGGA
>CAMBDR010000793.1 GCA_945864765.1 Janthinobacterium lividum
TTGCCAGCGGCAGCGGGCAAACCCTGGAGCAAAGAAGAAGATGGCCGGCTTGAGCAAGAATTTGACGCCGCCATGCCAATCAAAGACATTGCCGCCCTGCATAACCGAAGCCGGGGAGCCATTACATCACGGCTGGTGCGGTTGGGCAAAATCGCCACGCGCGAGGATGCAGGCAACGACTGACGGCCGAAAAGGGGCAGCATGGTGCCATCATATTGCGGTCTTCGCGATGCAGCATTTTCAGGATTTCATAACCTATTGCCGGGGCGGAGCGCGGCAGGTCTTCGTCTTTGGAAAATAGTTCAGCCACGAATCGCCTCCTCATTGGGGAACACATTGCATGCAATTGTTTGCGCCAGCAGGAAAAAACGAATCGCAGATCGGATTGAGCTATTATACTCAAACACTCTCCACCTCAAAGCGCACCACATTGCGCTTGGTGCGAGAAAATTCTACGCCAATCAATAACAGCGGCAAGCCGCTGCGGCGGTATTTATCGGCATAGGCTTTGTCTTTTAATTGCTGCAAGGCTTGGCCCTCAGGCAGCAGTTCCACCACCTTGAATTCAAACAAAAAGATACGATCCGGCAGTTTGACAGTCATGTCGATGCGGCCATGGTTGGTGGCGTCTTCCACCACCATATCAAAGCCCAGTGCGGCGAAATAGCTGTAAAACACGCTGGCGTAAAAACCTTCGTAATCGGCAATTTGATTGTTGACGAACCAGTTGTACGGTATACCGGAGAAAAAGGATTGGAACAAGGCTTTCAGGGCGGGTACGTCGTTGCTGGTCAAGAGTTGTTCCAGTTGCAGCCGATGCTGGTTGCTTTTGCGCATGTCGCCTGTGTAGGCGGCCAGCAAGTGGCTATTCAGGCTGATTTCCACTTCCAGATTCGGATAGCCCAAGGTGTAGACCCATGGGCCGGAAGGCAGTTGGCGCACTTCCAGTATGGTCAGGTAACCGGTTTGAAATAACAGGGCTTCGGGCGTGATTTGATCCACATCGAAGCTGGAAATGAGTTCGGAACCGACGCTAAAGCGCGCCAGATCCGGCGTAAAAAAGCCAATTTGCGCCATCAGTTTGGTTAAAAAGGTCGGCGTGCCGGTTTCAAACCACCAGGTTTGGAAAGTGCGTTTTTTAAATAGCAATAACAGATCATACGGGTTATACACCGCTTCTCCCGTCCAGTTGTAGCCGTTATACCAGCGCCGGATTTGCTGCCGATCCAGCCCTTCCAGCTCGGGCGCAAAGATGGTATCGACTTCGTGCTCGGTGTAGCCGCACAGGGCCGACCAAGCGGGGTCAAGCGTAATGTCGTCCAGATTGTTCAAGCCGGAAAATAGACTGACCTTGGAAAATTTGGTCACGCCCGTCAACATCACAAAGCGCAAATGCACATCCACCCCCTTGAGCACGCCATATAGCGTTTTGAGCTTGCTGCGGATGGCCTGGGCGATCTCGGGCTGGTCGATATTGTCCAGAATGGGTTTGTCGTATTCGTCGATTAACACCGCCACGGTTTGCCCGGTGCTTTCGTGGATGCGCTCGATCAGGTCACGCAGGCGGCCCCGGTGATCCGGGTAGCGCGCGGGCAAGTTGAATTGGCGCTCGTAACTTTCCAGTTGCTGGTGTACCGAGGCGGTTAGCTCTTCGACGCCTACCAAGGTGTCACCACTGAAATCGATACGTAGCACCGGGTGGCGGCGTGTCCAGTCCCATTGGTCGTGGATGGCCAGGTGGGTGAACAGGGTTTGATTGCCTTCGAAGATTTCTTTCAGGGTATCGAGCATCAGGCTTTTGCCGAAACGGCGTGGGCGCGAGAGGAGATAGTATTGCCCTTGCCTGATCAATTGGCGCAGCAAACCAGTTTTGTCCACGTAGTAATAACCATCCAAAATCAGCGTGGCAAAGGTTTGGATGCCAGTAGGTAGCTTTTTGCGTGCAGAATTCATAGGTATGGGATGTATTTCGGTAAGCGATTTGATGCGAGCTAAGGATCAGGCTTAGTATAGCGCGTTAAAGCTCGCGCGTCGTTTTTCCGCCATCCGATGCAAATTCGATCCATCCGCAAGATAGGCCAAACATGCATCGAAAATAGATCGCCACGGCGCATAGGCGCAATTCAGGAAGTGGTTGATCATACCCGCTCTGGTTGTGGTTTGAGTATAAACATTCTTTTCGGAAATTGTCTTATATGGCGAGCAACTCAAGCGGCTTAGGGGCACTTTGGCAGTCAGCCTCGGAATTTTTGCGCCGCGCTGCCACCCCTGCCGCGCCTGCGGCACCTGTACCACCTGCCTTGCCAGGTGTGGCGCGGGATGTTGCCGAACTTTCTTTATCCGACCTGGTCTTGAATTGGCTTGATGCCGTCTTGAGTTTGTATTTACAGCGCAGCGCAGGCTTAGGTAATGAGCTGGCCGGCTTGTCGCTCAGCCGCAGCACGATTGAACAATTATTTGCCCCGCTACCCAATGCCAGCCAAACCAGCCAATCCCACCAAACCAGCCAATCCCACGAAACCAACCAGCCCGGTGACGCATTTTCTGCCCTGCAAATGGCGCAAACCCGGCTGGAAAATGCCAGCAACGCCTTGCTGCTGGCGCTGCAACAAGCCACCCCCGGTAGCGAAGCGATTGCCGATGTTTGCCAGGGGTTGGAACTGTCAATGCTGGATACGCAAACTTTTTTGCTCTGTCTGGCCCCGGAACTGGACAATAAATATCAACGCATCTACGGCTTCCTGCATGATGATTTAAGCCGTCGCTACGCCAGCTTGGGGCTAATTGCCGCCATCCTCGGCCCCGCCTTACCCGTGCGTATGGCGCTGGCGCAAACCAGTCGGTTGTTTCACTGGCGTATTTTGGGCCAGCATCAACTGCCCTTTGCCGATGATATGTTACGCATCGAAGCGCCGCTGGTAGCGTGGTTGCTGGGTAATAGTACCGAACTGGCCAAATTGCCCACGCCGGACGCCGCCATGCAAACCCAGCCTTGGCCGGGGGCCAG